>JACSRG010000294.1 GCA_014879865.1 Anaerolinea sp. | reverse complement strand
GTCGAGCGCGCCGCGCCGCGCAAGCCGATCCAGTGGGGCAAGGTGGCGATCTACATCGTGCTGATCATCGGCGTGATTCAGGCGGTCTTCCCGTTCCTGTGGATGCTCAGCGCGTCGCTGATGACGCTGCAAGAGGTCACGTTCGGGCGGCTGCTGCCCGACACGCCGCAGTTCGGCAACTACGCCGAGGCGTGGTCGCGGGCGAATTTCAGCCAGTTCATGTGGAACAGCGTGCGCATCACGGGGATCACGCTGCTCGGCTTGCTCACCGTGTCGATCCCGGCGGCGTATGCCTTCGCGCGGATGCGCTTCTTCGGCAAGAATGTGCTGTTCGGCATGATGCTGGCGACGATCATGATCCCTGAAGTCGCGCGCTTCATCCCCAACTACCTCACGGTGATCTGGTTGGGGCGCTTGAGCGAAAACTTGATCGGCGTGTCGTGGGTCAACAACTGGCCCGCGCTGACCGTGCCGTTCTGGTCGTCCGCCTTCACGATCTTCCTGCTGCGCCAGTTCTTCGCGCAAATCCCGGAAGATTTATGGGACGCGGCGCGCATCGACGGGGCGGGACATCCGCGCTTCCTGTGGTCGGTCGTCATGCCGCTGTCGCGCGCGCCGATCATGACTTCGATCACGTTCGGGTTCATCGGCTCGTGGAACGCGCTGCTGTGGCCCCTGCTCGTCACGCAGACGGACGAATGGCGTCCGGTGGCGGTCGGCTTGACCAAGTTCGTCAGCAGTGACGCGCCGAACGATGTGCATCTGCAAATGGCTGCCGCCGTGATCATGATCATCCCGATCTTGACGCTGTACTTCTTCACGCAGAAGCAGTTTGTACAGGGGATTTCGTCAACGGGGCTGAAGGGGTAGCCGGGCTGAATAGGGAATAAAAAAGGACGAGGTGTCTCCCCGTCCTTACCGGTGGTTGTCTGCGGGTGGGGCTATTCCACCTGCGGCGACGCGGTGGTGATCATGCCCTTCAGCACGCGTTCCATCGCCATCGTGTGGCTGCACACGCCGCGCGTGGCGAAGAACGAGCAGTTGCAGTGGAACACGGTGTCGCTGAAGCTGGTGTAGTGTTCGTCATTGTCGCCGTGAAACGCCACGTCGAACGCGGTCACGTGGATGCGATCCGGCTCTTCGGCATATCGATAGGCTTTCTCCACGTCGCTCACCACGTTCTGACCGGGAGCATACGGGAGCGGACTGCGCTTGAGCATCGGCTTGAACATCTTTTCGATGCTCATCACATGCGGGCAAATGCCATGAGCACGAAAACCGGGGCAGGTGCAGTCCCAACCATCGGGTCCTAAGGTGACGACGTAATTATTATTATCGCCCTTGAAGTCGATAGTCAAACTGCGGAAGGTGATGCGCTCCGGCTCGGCAGCGTACCATTTAGCTTTCTCGATTTTGCCGATCATTCCGTAATCCATAGCAGGTATCTCCGTTCTCGGTACTATAACGAAAAAGCACGCGGTTGTTGGACACAATCCGCGTGCTTAGTAATTCCCCCACAAGCTGTTCAGCTCTGCGATTTTTTCCGGCTTCATTTCGTCTACCGTCTACCTTTCACGTAGTTTATGCCAACATTAAACCCATGTCAATGAGTCGAGAATACCCTTAACATACGGGTATTCTCGCTCAAAAAACGTGGTAAGGCGTAGTGACAAAAGGCAGGGAAAACACAGGACTGAGGTTAAAGGGCTGAGGACTGAGCAGGACTCATCTGTAGCTCACGCAGAAACGTGATCTTTTCTCAGTCCTGCTTTTTCTCCGTCCTCAGTCCTTCTCTTTGGCTAATCGCACCACTCGCCGTCGCAGCTCGTCAATTCGATGGTTTCGGTGACGGGCGGCAGCGCCTCGAACTGCTCGGTGGTGACGACAGTCGTGAGGTAATCGACGTAGACGCGGAAGTCGTAGCCCTCGATCAGCATCATGTTCGAGAACTCGAAATCGCTGCGTCCGATGGGCGTGTAGCCTGTGCCTTCGGGGATCACCCCGGCGCGACTGCGGGCGTTGCGATCCAGAAACGCGACGGTGAACGGTCCGACCACGCGGAATGGCTGCTGCGCGTCGAAGCTCTGCGCGGGGTCAGCCCCGGCGACCACCTGCACGGGCGGCTGTAACACCGACTGCTCGACGAAGCGCGCGATCTCCAGTTCGACCAGTTCGCAGTAACCGGGCGTAAACAGGTTCACCTGCACGCCGTAACCCTGCCGCGAAAGTACGGTGAGGAGCGCCTGCGTCACACGGTCGCAGCGCATGAACGGATCGTCACCCTGCCAGCCCGCCGGACGAATGCCTTCCGCGCCCATTACTGCATCCGCCAGCAGTTCGACATCGTGGCGCAGATCGCGGGCGAATGCCAGCGGCACGCTCACCACCGAGCCGAACCAGCCTTCCGGGCGCAGATTCGCGCCGAGGATACTGCCTGCCGCCAGTTCGAGATCGAAGCGGACGAGCAGCGGGAGCTGGAAATCATCCGGCTGAAGGTGCCGGCGATGGCCGAAGCGCTGGCGGCGCACGCCGTCGAGGTCGTCCGCCGCATGCGCGGCCTCGACCTGCGCAAGGCCCCCAGCATCAGCGAGGTGCTGGACTGGGCGCAGGCGCTGGTGCTGCTCAACGTCGAGACGCTCGATCGCCCCCTGCTGGAAGAAACGATCCAGCTGCTGGTCAAGTACGAGCGCGACACCCGCCAGGTGGAAGAGCATCTGGCCTGGCTGCTG
>JACSRG010000796.1 GCA_014879865.1 Anaerolinea sp. | reverse complement strand
GCTGCACGGTCTGCTGGCAGGGCATCAGGTTACGGTAACCTGGGTGCCGCGTGAACAGAACGCTGAGGCGGACGGGCTGGCGCAGGAAGCACGGCTCAATCACGGGCTGACCGCGACCAAGCCGTTGACGACGACCACCCACCTGATGATCGCGGGATCGCGTGCGGCGACCGCGCAGATGCTGGACTACGCCCGCCGTGCGGTGTGTCGTGCTCACGAACGCGGCTATACCGTCATCGTCGGGGATAACCCGAAGGGCGTGGACATGGCAGTCGTACGCGAGTGCCGTCGGCTGAAGACGCCGGTGATCGTGGCGGGTCCAGGCAACTTCCCGCGCAATGGCGGTTGCAAGCACGGGCAGTACGTCAAGGTTCATCGCGACACGTATCGGGCAGCCAGTGGGCATCTGCTCAACCGCTACACGGTGCGGGATCGCTGGCTGGCGGACACCGCTCAGATTGGCCTCTTCGTGTGGGACGGCGCGAGTCCGGGTACGAAAGCCGGTTTCGACTACATGCGTGGGCGCGGCAAAGACGCTCACCTGATTAACTTTGGTGCGGAGGTATAGCGATGGATACCATAGTAGCCATATCCAGTTACGGGTCACACAGAGTCAAAAACCGTCATACCGGAAAGACGGTATCGGCGTACAAGATTGGTTACAGCAGTGCCGCCAGCGCGGTGCTGCTGGCGCTCTACGGCGATAAAGCGCGCGATGTGTCGTCGAAACACGCCTCGTATCACTACATCCAGGTAGAGGGTGATGTGGTCGTCCGGCATGGTTACATCCTGCTCAAGGTGAGCAATGAACTTCTCGGACAGGCAGAAACCATCACCCGCCGGTTTCATCGCGCGGCTGTCTTCCTGTGGAAGGACGACAAATGGCACGAGTTGCCCACCAGCCGCCAACCGGAATACACAGAGCCACTTTCACGCTCCGGGCCGGATTTCAATCCGAGCAGTCTGCGCCTGGTTGATGCTGCCAGCGGTGAGAAAGATGCGGCTGTCGAAGGCATTATCGTCGAAAAGAGTCAGCGTGATCCCAACGAAAAAGCGTGGTTCTGGATCATGGGCGACACCTATCCCCACCGCGAACTGCTCAAACGCTGGGGCTGCCGCTGGAGCAAGAAGCGACGCTGCTGGCACTACATCGGGTGGGCGCTGCCATCTGCCGTTGAACAACTCGTCCAGGAACATCGTATTGCTGACATCGCCGAATCGCCTGACAGCGAAGCAAGTTCTGACGATGATCCCTGCACTCTGAAAGAAGCGGCGAACATCCTCGGCGTGTCGGTAAAACCCGAAGCGGATACAGTCGTTGAACCACAGCGATTGTATGCCCTCAACGCTGTCGTCTATGCCCGCCACGATCTCGAAGCCCCGGACGGCAGACACATCCCCACCGGCACACGCGGCATCATTACACGCCTGTACAACCGCAATGTCAGACACGGCTGGAGTTACGATGTCCAGTTTGACGGCATCGGCGAAGGCTGGTATTTCGAGCGCGAACTGACCGACCTCGAACCCATTGCCGGCATCCGCATCACATGCGGCGCAGTCATGCCGCCCGACGCAGAGCTGCCACCCACCGATGCAGACATCAAGCGATCTCTCATCGAAGCCGGTCAGCAGCCAGAAACGCTTCCAACTGCGGTAGAAGCTGGTCACTCAGACCACACTGAAGCGACTCCTGCTGATATAGACGAAGCACCCAAGATCGCATCCAGCATCCGAGTGCTGAAACCGCAGTCGCAGCCGCCAGATGGGGCAGAACCTGACACGGTGCAAACGGCAATTCAGCAGATCAAAGCCGCACCGATGACGCGTACAGCGCCCGTTCAATCGTCCAACGGCAACAAATCGCTGATCCTCATCCCACATCAGCCTGTTGGCGAACTGACGGGCAGCATCAGCGGGAATGTCTGGTGCTACGGGTATTCGGTTCATGAGGGCATCACCATCTACCTCAATCTCGGCGGCCCGCGCATGGCAGTCGAGGCAATCCGCGCCCGGCTTGCCAAAGGCGAGATTGTGAACTGCGTCCCGTGGGATGCTCCCGCTGTCGAACTCACCGCTGGCGAAGGGAACACGGGAATGTACACCGCGTTTCTCCAGAACATCCCCGAAGCGAAGTTCACCAGCCTGATCCTGCTGCATGAACAGGTGATGCAGCCCAACTATGGCGGCAAATCGACCACCTTCATCCTGCGGGTGTCGGATGAACAGGCGACCCTACAGCTTAAGCACCACGCCACCGAACTGGTCAAAGTGCCGGTGTTCGATGCCTGGGCGGATTACCTCTACCAAGCCGGACAAAGCGCCATGCTGGTGCGGAAGACGCGCTGTGCAGGCGGGTTGGATGTGCTGGCGGTTGACCTTGACGTGGATGCCTGGACACGCCTGCTGACCGGTGGGCTGGAACAAAGCATTATCGCTTTGCCCGTAACTGCGAAATGAAATGATTTTCCAGTGTAACTGCGAAAAAAGAGAAGCGGGTTCGAGTTCAAATTGTCAACTTTGAACTTGATACCCTTTTTCGCGTATACACGACGAATCACCACCTTTTTCAGGGTTACGTTGGAAAAGCTAACGTGAGTTCTGCTCTGCACAAATAGGGCTGAACTCAGTTCACCTCGTTTCATTTCGGAGTTGCAGTGGAAACCACAGCATCATTGCCCTTCCCGCAAACTCCTGAAAACTGTTTGATCGCCCTGATGACAGCCGTCTGC
>JACSRG010000875.1 GCA_014879865.1 Anaerolinea sp. | reverse complement strand
GCCGATGACGGAGTCGTTCTTCATAACTCAAATCGCATCGCTGTGCGCCTGATACCCTGTGACGTTCTGGCTCGGGTGGCACCGCTCGCGCATCAGGCTGCTGAGTTTGAAGTCGAGGTTGGGCGGCACCTCGCAGAGGCGGGCTGCCCGGTCGAAAAGCCTGAGCCTCGGGTGGAGCCGCGTGTCTACGTGCGTGACGGCTTCGCGATCACATTGTGGAACTATTACGAGGCGATGCAGCCTCAAGACATCGCGCCCGCTGAGTATGCGCAGGCACTTAAGCGGTACCATGACTGCGTCCGCCAAATCGACCTGACGGTGCCGCACTTCACGGATCGAGTTGCGGAAGCGCAGCGGCTGGTCAGCGACCGTGCCCAGACACCGGAGCTTGATGACACGGGACGAAAGCTGCTTGGCAACGCGCTGCGGGGTCTGAAGCGCGTGATTGTTGAACGGGGAGCACCCGAGCAACTGCTACACGGCGAGCCGCATCCGGGCAACTTGCTGAACACGAAGAATGGGCTGCTGTTTATAGACCTTGAGACGTCTTGTCGTGGCCCTGTCGAGTTTGACATTGCCCATGCACCTGAGGATGTCAGCGAACACTACCCGGGTGTTAATCAAGACCTGCTTCGTGAGTGCCGGATCCTGATGCTTGCGATGGTCACGGCTTGGCGCTGGGATCGAGACGACCAGCTGCCCAATGGACGCTACTTGGGAATTGAGGGGATCGACCAAGTTCGGGCTGCACTCAATCGCTACGGAACGGATGTCGCTGACTAACACGTCTACCGGACAGCCTTCCCCGTCTGGCTGCCCGTTTTTGTCAAGGTTCCTGCTAAATCCGGGATTCACTGAGACTGGCGGATTCGACATGTCGCGTCCTTTTGTTGACAATGAGACTTACGAAGAATCACAATGACGCAAGCTGACTTTTTCCTCGTCCTCGAAGGCTTAGACGGATCGGGCAAGAGCGAAATTTCCCGCCGCCTGACCGCCCACTATACCGGCACATACGGCGACCGCATCATGCTGACCTACGAGCCGTATGACCCGTCGGTGGCGGGCGAGTACATCCGGCAGGCGCTGCGCAAGGAGATCGCCGTGTCGAACCGGACGCTGGCGCTCGCCTACGCGCTCAACCGCGCCGACCACATCGAGCGGGTAGTCACGCCGTTTCTGAGCGGGCAAGGCTGCATGGTGATCTGCGACCGCTACGTGCTGTCGTCGCTCGTCTACCAATCGACCGACGGCATGAGCATGGCGGACGTGTGGACGCTCAACGCGGGCGCGCGCCGCCCCGACCTGACGATCTTCATGGATGTTCACCCCGAAACCAGCGCCGCGCGCCTTGCCGGACGCCCGCAGCGCGAGTTGTTCGACGACGAGCTTGATGGGTGGCGCGCCAAGTACTTCGACGCGATCCGCTTTTTGCGCGAACACGGGCAAACCGTCGCCGTGATCGACGCGAACGGCGGCATCGACGAGGTCCTCGCGGCGGTGATCGCCGCGCTGACACCGCATCTCCCCGCATGGCTGCGTGATTAAATTGCCTCAAAAGCGCAAAGGACGCTATACTTCGCGGAAAATTCGCTTGTTTTAGATCATTTGAGGCAGTCGTATGGCGAATACGCGTCCGGTAGTCCTAGAGGTACGCGGGCTGACTAAACGCTTCCCCGGCGTTCTGGCAAACGATCACATCGATTTGCAGCTTAAAAAGGGGACAGTTCTCGGCTTGCTGGGCGAGAACGGCGCGGGCAAAAGCACGCTCATGAACATGATTTACGGGTTGTACCAGCCGGACGAAGGCGAAATCCTCGTCAACGGCAAACCCGTCGAAATCCGCAACCCGAATGATGCCATCCGCTTAGGCATCGGCATGGTGCACCAGCATTTCCAGCTTGTACCCGTGCTTACCGTGACCGAAAACATCATGCTCGGCAACGAGTCGGTGCGCGGCATGTTTCTGGATCGTAAGGCGGCGCGCAAGCGCATCCTCGAAATTTCCGACGAGTACGGCTTGGAAGTTGACCCCGACGCCAAGATCGAAGATCTGCCCGTCGGCGTGCAGCAGCGCGTCGAGATCATCAAGGCGCTGTACCGCAAAGCCGACATTTTGATCCTCGACGAGCCGACCGCCGTCCTCACCCCGCAGGAGACGGAAGGCTTGTTCCGCATCATGCGGACGCTGCTTCAGCGCGGCGTGAGCATCATCTTTATCAGCCACAAGCTGAAGGAAATCCTTGAAATCTGCGTGGAAGTCGCGGTGCTGCGCGGCGGCAAAGTCGCCGGGCACGCCGATCCGGGGCGCGCGACGGAAGAGTCGCTGGCGGAATTGATGGTCGGGCGCGAAGTGCTGCTCGAAGTCGATAAAGCACCCGCGCAGCCGAAAGAACCCGTGCTGCAAATCACGCATCTGGTGGTGCGCGATGATCGCAAGCTGGAAGCGGTCAAGGGGATTTCGCTGGAAGTCCGCGCGGGCGAGATCGTCGGGATCGCCGGGGTGCAGGGCAACGGGCAGACCGAGCTGATCGAGGCGATCACCGGCTTACGCGGGATTGAAGCCGGTCACGTGATCATCAACGGGCAGGACGTGACGCACGCGCCCCCGCGCCGCGTGACCGAAGCAGGCGTCGCTCATGTCCCCGAAGACCGCTCGAAGAATGGGCTGGTCGGCGCGTTCCCGGTCAAAGATAACCTCGTGCTGCAAACCTACTACGTCGATCCGTATTCGAGCGGCAT
>JACSRG010000513.1 GCA_014879865.1 Anaerolinea sp. | reverse complement strand
CCTCCGGCTTGAGATCGCGAATCCGTCTGCCAAAGGTTCCGGCAGCCTCTTCCGCCTCCCGGTCGATGCTGATCTGCTGGACGAATTTCCAGGCGGGATGCGGCTGATACGGGGCACGCTGACCCCGGCTCAAGGCGATGACCTCGTGCCCCGCCTCCACCAAACGGGGGATCATATACGTTCCGACGTGCCCGGTAGCACCAATCACGACAACGCGCATGGTTTTCTGCTTCCTTTGGTTTGGCAACCCTCAGTCAAAAGGAGTTGCCTGCCCAGTCTCATGAGGCAATCTTACCAGAAACATCGGTCGAGCACTTGCCCGCTTCAGCAGGCGGTGCGGATCGACAACTTGGTTGAGCCACGCTCGTGATCCACCCGCCTGCATTGGCAAAGGTGTCGTTATCGAGCAGACGTTTGTATTATGATGGGTTGAAGTGGTGGATAGTGTGAAGATGGGTATGGATGAGTGGCGAGCGCAAGATGATTCGGAGGCGGTACCAAGCTCCCGATGTCGGGGATGTGATCTGCCCGTGCCGGTCAATGATCTCGGTCTGTGCAGCAATTGTTACGCGAAGTTGGAACGTGACCTGATTCGAATGCGGGAATGGGAAGATTCCGAAGTGGCGTTTGGCGTACCGGCTGAGCGACTTGAAGCCCTTCGAGAGCAGGTCATTCGTGAGTATGGCGCTGCATTCGAACTCCTGGAGCAGCCGCACGAGTACAAACCCAAGAACAAGCGCAGCGAGTCGCGTGCCACACAACGCAAGCGGAAGATTGCCGCGCAAGCAATACGCGAATACAGCACCGAGGATGTGCTGCAGGCAGCGCAGGCGTTCATTCAGGCGCAGCCGGAGGCGTGGGTCAACTTCAGCCGGGTTTCGCAGCATCTCTATGAACAGTTTTACCGTCTTAAGCCGAAGCATCTCGGCGCACCGGCTGCGAAGTACAGTAGCCTGCTCAAGTTCATCGCGGATTACCCGGATCGCTTCCAACTGCGTTCTGAACCGGAGCGGCGCGGTGTCTATTGGATCCGGTTGGCGGACGGTTAGGTTGTGTCGTTGAACCTTCTACGCAGCGCTTTGCCTGCCCGGATGGTGATTTTGCG
Organism: Anaerolinea sp.; assembly: GCA_014879865.1. Classification (GTDB taxonomy): domain Bacteria; phylum Chloroflexota; class Anaerolineae; order Aggregatilineales; family Phototrophicaceae; genus Flexifilum. The sequence goes on along the minus strand of JACSRG010000513.1, from coordinate 1,642 downwards.
AAAACGCTGCTTCGGCAGCAGGCGGTTCGCAGGGCGTTCAACCGCCTGCACCTCCATGACGAGGAAGTGCTCCAATTCCACTCGCCCGCCGCTGACCAGTTCCTCCGTCCACACCTCGATCAGCGTTTCGAGCATCAACTGCACGTCGCGCTGTTTCAGTCCGGTGCGCCGCCCGATCGCACGGATGGTCGCTTTACGGTTCAGGGTCAAGGTTCTGTCCCTCTCTCGGATTCATGTCAAACTCCGATCTCGTTTCCGCCCACTTCTGGCGGGCGGCTTGTTCCAGTAGTTCCGAATGCAGCAGTTCCTCCGGTTCGAGCGTCACGCCGCGTTCCAAGAGCAGCGGTTCGGCGTCCTCAGCGGCGTGCAGGTGTTCCTGCCAGTCGCGCCGCTCGTAGAAGCGGGTCAGCCGCGCGTTCAGGATCACCTGCGTGGCGAAGGACGTCTCGACATAGCGGGCGAAGATCGTGCAGTTGCCGACCTGCGGCGTGATGACTTCATCGACCGTCAGCAGCGGACGCTGGCGCAAATGACTGTTCGGGTCGTCGACACGTCCGAAGGACGCGGCGTCGGTCGTCGCTGTGCCGCTCGCCTTGCTGTAGAACTCCGCCGTCTCCGCGTCGCAGCCACCGTATACAATTTGCGTCGCCAAGCCGCTCAGCAGCGCCTGCGTCCCCTCTTGCCCGTAAATCAGGTGGAACTGCCCCTTGGTCTGCGCGCCGACGAGGATCGAGATGCGGCGCTTGCGCACGAGGTTGACATCGGCGATCAGCCCCTCCAAGCGTCCGAGCGTTGGGAACTCGTCGAGGAGGATGCCGACCGGGACGGGCAGCGCGCCGCCGTTCTGCTCGCCGAGCGTGTCGAGGTCGAGCATCAGCTTGCGCAGCGTCGCGCCGAGGTAAGAAGCGTAGACGGCACGCATCCGTCCGGGACAGGTCAGGACGACGACCGTCGGCTGGCGGAGGATGAGATCGGCGTCGAAATCGGAGGCGGCGGTGTTGTCGCGCACCTCCGCCGATGCCCACCCGGTGAGCGCGGTCGCTAACGTGGCGATCACATTGGCGGCGACCTTGCCATCCGCCTTGACCGACGCGATGAAGCTGTTGGCGAGCAGCGCCGCGTCATCCGGTTTGGATGCCAGCGTCTTCGCCAGCGCGTTGAGGTCGCTCATGGCGTTGAAGATCGCGCCGAGACTATCGAAGCGGATGAGGCAGGCGGCGAGCAGGGCGGCGGCGCTGTCCGACCAGAAGCGGTGATCGCCGAAGACGGGTGGCACGAGCACATCGGCGATGGCGCGCGCATCGGAGACATTGGCGATCCCTTCGGCGAGATTGAAGCGCGGGCGGTCGAGTGAAGTCGGATCGTGGATGACGACCAGATGGCGGGTGACTGCGGCAAAGCGCAGCACATGTTCGGTCAGTTCCCCCTGCGGGTCGGCGATGAGGAGCGAGTGTCCCGACTGCATCCGGTCAGCAATCGCCGGGAGGATGACGCCCTGCGTCTTGCCGGAACCGGGACCGCCGAGGGTGAGCACGCCGCGGGCGATGTCCTCACCGCTCAATGCGAAGCGCCCGGAACCGACATCGAGACGGCGTTTGCCGTCGCCCCAGAACGCGCCGAGCAGGGTCAAGCCGTCCGGGTC
>JACSRG010000874.1 GCA_014879865.1 Anaerolinea sp. | reverse complement strand
ATATTATCATACGTACTAGATGAGGCGCAGATGACTCCCACACCGTTTCCACGTATCGAGATCGACATGAGACCCATCAACGAGATGGTTCGCACGGCTATTGCTGATGCGCCTAATGACCCCGTTTTTCAGTTCGTGATCGCAGGCGTGATTGTTGCGGGTGTCATTGGTTTGTTGATGGCTGGCATCCGTCGGGCGTTGCGTTCGTAAAACTACGCTAGATTTTCAGTAGTATTCCTCAATATACTCATAAGCTTTGTCGAATAAGTCCTGTTCCTTGTGCAGTTGATACTTCTGCAATGCAGTGCGAAGGGACTGTTTGACTTCGCGCTTGCCTTTGATGGTCTGCTGCCAACCAGGAAAGCGCACCACCCGGACAATTGCGTCGATCTCATGGACGACCCGCTCGACCATGATGGGTGTGCTGGCGGTGCGTGTCTCGTTGAACAGCTCGGTTAATGCTGCCATACCTTGTTCCTCACGTTCGATGACAGCTTCTTCGATTGATCTTTCTGCCCGCACGGTGTCCTTCGCAATATCGAGCAGCACTTTCAGAAATTCTACGCTTGTGATCAGGCTGCGCTCGTGACGATCTTTCAGGTCTTCCAACCGCTTGCCTAGTGCGATGAACACCGGGTTGTCTTTGTGCTTTCGCAGCCGGGCGATCAGCTTGAACTCCAGCACTTTCGCCTGCTGCGGATTCCTGCCGCTGAGTAATTCTTCGAGGAAGTCCGCGTCCATGACCAGCGTATCGAGGTCATCGCGCACCGCCTCGACATGCACATTCTCGTGAATGAGGTCGAGTGTTTTTGCGCCGAGCGCGTGCCAGAGCAACTTGCCCTGTCCGCTGGGTGGCTTGACGGACTGATACACCTGGGACAGCCAGCGATAGTCATCACGGTAAGGCGCAACGAATGGATCAGGGGAGAGCGCTTCCCAGAGCTGCGCCAGGACGAGACAGTCAGCGGCGAAGTGATCGCGCACGTCGTTGTTGGGCAAACACTGCTGGGCTGCCATCAAGCCTTCGTAACCCTCAACCGTTCGGTCCACGTTGGGGAAGTACGCGAGGCATGTTTCCAGTGCTGGGACAAACTGGTCGCGCAGTTCTTCTAGCTTGCCGACGACGCGCATGATCTCCTCGTTGACCACCGTCATCGAGCGGGCGACTTCATCGAAGACACCGATGTAATCGACGATCAACCCGTGCGTCTTCGTTGGTCTGTCATCCCCACGCGCATATACGCGGTTGGTGCGGCAGATGGCTTGCAGCAGGTTGTGTTCTTTGAGTGGCTTGTCGAGATACATTACCTGGAGGATCGGTGCGTCGAAACCCGTAAGTAGTTTGGAGGTCACGATCAGGAACCGGAGTGGATCAGCCGGATCGCGGAAGCGTTCCAGCAGCCGCTCTTCGTCGGCTTTGGAGCGGCGATATGCGCCGTATTCATCTTCGCCGCTGTTGACCGTCATCACGATGTCGCTGGCTTCGGGCGGGAGCAGGCGATCCATTTCCGATTTGTAGAGGACGCACGCTTCACGGTCGAACGCCACGATCATCGCTTTGAAGCCGTTCGGCGCGACCTGCACCTGATAATGATCGACCATATCCGCGACGATGTGCTGCACACGCTCGCGCGTCTTGATCAGCACCGCCATCTTCGCCGCCATGTTTGCCAGTTCAGCCTGATCCTGCTCGGTTAGGTGTCCGGTCATATTGGCGTAGGCTTCATCAATAGCAGCTCTCTCTATGCGCAGTTCGACGAGCCGCGCCTCGAAATGCAGCGGCAGTGTCGCTTCATCGCGGATGCTGTCCTGAAACGAGTAGTGGCTGAGAAACGGTTCACCGTCTTCGCCGAACGCCCAGAAGGTATTACGCTCCTTCTGATTTATCGGCGTGCCGGTCAGCCCGAAGAGGAACGCATTCGGCAGTGCCTCACGCATCGCCCAACCGAGGTCGCCTTCCTGTGTGCGGTGCGCCTCATCGACCAGGACGATGATGTTGCGGCGGTCGTTCAGCACGCCGTCGCCGAGCCGGAACTTGTAGATGGTGGTGATGATGATATTGCGGCGATCCTGTGCCAGCCAGGAGCGCAGTTGATCGCGGTCATCCGTCGAGACGGTATTCGGAATCTCCGTTGCGCTGAACGTGCCGCTGATCTGCGTGTCCAGGTCGATGCGATCTACCACGACCAGCACGGTTGGGTTGTTCAGCTCTGGATCGAGACGCAGCTTGTGCGCGGCGAACACCATCAGCAGCGACTTGCCCGACCCCTGAAAATGCCAGATCAGCCCGCGCATCGCCCGCCCAAGCGCCATCCCCTGACGCACACGCTCGACGATCTTGTTCGCGCCCTGATACTGCTGGTAACGCGGGATAATCTTGATCTTGCGCTGTTTGCGCGTCGAGAAAAGCGCGAAGTAACGCAGCAGGTCGAGCAGCACCACCGGGTGCAGCATCCCCTCGACGGCAGCACGCACAGCATCCAGCCCGCTCAGCGGCGCGTCGCTGTCTTCATCGCGCCACGTTCCCCATAGTTCGAGCGGCATCCTGACCGCGCCGTATCGATAGGTTTTGCCTTCACTGGCAAACGAGAACAGGTTCGGCACGAAGAAGCCCGGCACGCTCTCTTCGTACTTCTGAAGCTGCTCTGCGCCATCGACCCAACTGATCGCATCGCGCGTCGGCGTTTTCAGTTCGCCGACCACCAGCGGAATGCCATTGACATACAGCACCACGTCGAAGCGCTTTTCGA
>JACSRG010000524.1 GCA_014879865.1 Anaerolinea sp. | reverse complement strand
ATGCTGCGGGCGTACAGCGCGCCCGTGATGCGGTTGAGCCCGGCGTGCAGTTTCTCGTGCGTGTAGGTCTCCTCGTCGTGCGCCAGCAGCGTGATCGCGCTGTGCGTGAGCAGTTCGACGGCGGCGAGCAGATCGTAAGCCATGCGTCCCTGCCACGAATGAACCCCGTTTGCGTGCGCAGTCGCCGTCTTCAGGTCGTCGAGCGCACTGTACGCCCGCAGCATCGCTTTTGCTGTCGCCTCGAAATCGTCCAGGCGCGAGTCATCCTCGTTGAACGCCCGCAGAAAGCGCCAGATCGCATCGACAGTATGGACGCTCAGGAAGCTACGCCCGCACTGCACCGCCAGCGTGTGCAGCGCGCCGGAAAGGTCGGGGTGCTGGCACAGCTCCAGCGCACCATTTTGGGCAGCGACCACCAGCGACACCACCCGCTCGTCGTCGCGTTCGGCGTTCAGGTTGGAGGCGATGTACTCGCCCATCGTGCTGTAAAGCTTGGAATCGAAGCGGTCATGATACCGCTGCATCGCAGCGGCACTCGGATCGTGCGTCATGAAGTTATCCTTGTGAGTTAGAGAAGCTGGCTGAGGTTGATCAGGGTCGAAATGGTGCGCGGGTCGGTCGGGTACTGGTCGATGCGCTTCACGAGATGTGTGAGCGCGGCGTTTGCGCGGCTGTACAGCGTGAACAGGCTTTCGGTGTACGGCAGCGCCCATGTGCCGGACGGGATGACTTTCGCGCCCTTGCCATGCAGCCGAAACGGGAGCAGCTGCAGCGCATCAAACGCCCATCCAGTGACGCACGTTGTGCCGACCGCTCGTTCATCATCTTTAAGCGTCCAGTCGGCGTAGAGCAGCCGTCCGTCGTGCAGCGCAATGTAAGCTCGTTTGAGCGACAACCCGCCCCAGCCACCGAACGGCATCTGCACGACCTTGAGTAGGATTACGGGCTGCCAGTCGAGATGCGCGAGTGCGGTCATGGCAACTCCTCGAACCAGAAGCCGCTGAACCGTGCGACCTCGCCGTTGTCGAGAAAGCGCACCCAGATGGTGTGAATGCCGATGCTGTAGCGGTAGTCGGCGCTGTCGCACAGTGGATAGTGGCTCACGATGCACTTCCGGCGTGGATCGACGGTACTCAGCCCGACGATGTGACCGAGTACGCCGGGCGGCGGCAGCTTTGAGCGGTGCGTGTTCTGACGCTCATGCTTCAGCATCGTCATCCGCCTTGCGCTGCTTCGCTTCCCATTCCGCCTCTTCGAGCGTGATACCGCCCAGATGGTGACGAATCCACATATCGCCGACACTCTCTGCATGTTCGCGGGTGCGAAAGCCCGGTCGCCAGTGGATGACTTTCCCATCTTCTTCGACGGTGAATGTCCAGAAACCGATGGTCTCGCTTAACTCGGTGATCAGAGTGATCATGCTGTTTTCTCCTCCAGATATGGACTGATCTCTTCACGACAGATCGGCAGACTACGCACGCTCATCCCGTCCAGACTTATGAATGAGGCGAAGGTTCGGATCGGCTGCCGACACAGCAGGGCGTAGACGTACTGACCGACGGCGCACGCCATCCAGTCATTGACCAACACATCCTGCTCACCGCGTAGGACGAGTTCGGCACACGAGAGCGCAGGTTGCGGCGTTTCGGTCGGAGCTTCCGGTTCGAGTAAAGACGGGAACAGCAGCCCTTCCTTCGGCAGATAGGCGTACTTGCCGTCTTTCCCGTCGATGTGCCTGTGCATCATCTCCACGTCCGCTGTGTTACCGATGATGACCTGCCCACCATCGCGGTAATTGCCCGCCCCGATCAGGATGCCGCCCGCCTGGTGCAATTCGCGCCGTGCGATATGGTTATCGACACAGCCGATCACGAGATGCGATCCGTGGCGGCTGCCGTGCTTTTCCGCGCTGAACGGTTCAACACACCACGCAATGTCGAGACCGAGCGCCATGTTCAGCCGCCGCCCGACGACCTCGACTTTTGGTAAATTGAGTGCCGCATCTGCTGGCGCGAACAACTGCCGCCCGACGTTTTTTTCCTCTACGATGTCGGGATCGATCAGCAGCACGTTCGGCGTGTGCAGCCGCGCCCGGCGCATGTCGTAAACGATGCGCGCCACGATGCGGGCGACCTGAGAGCCCGTCCCGCCGCAGCCGACGATGATGACGGTCTGAATGTGCGTGTTCGGATCGAAGTGGTTCATTCTGCACCGCCAACCGCCTGAGCGAGCGTTTTCTTGACTGGAACGAGATCGCCCGTCGGATAGCGCTTCGCTTTGCCTGCCTCCAGTTCGATGAGCAGCTTGCGGATGTCGTGCGGCTGGCGTTTGCTCTTGCCGCCACAGGCGTGGTCGCCGAAACTGGAACCGAGCAGCATCGTCCAGTCGTTCGCCAGCGACGCACCACGCAATGTGTCCGCATCGACCTTCGGGACGGTTCCCCAACAGATCGAGCCGCTGCCGAACACATTGGGCAGCGGGGCGTGAAAGAGCGGAATGTCGAGCTTCTCTGGGCGTCGCTTGACCGCATAAACCGCGTACTGCGACGTTTTGTCATCGCTGGCGGCGCGAATTAGCACCAGACCGGGCAGCGGTACGCGCAGCGCCGCCTCCGCACCGTCGAGAAACACGCCTGTTTTCTGCGGCGGACGATACTCGACGTTGGTCTTTTTCATGCCATCCTGCCGGACGAGCAGGGTGTTCCCGTTAAGTAATCCGGTGTCGAAGGTGACCTTTGCCGCGAGCGCCAGCGC
>JACSRG010000873.1 GCA_014879865.1 Anaerolinea sp. | reverse complement strand
TGGCTTCGCCTTCACCGTCAACGTCGGCAGCGTGGCGGAGGGTCAAGCCATTTCGGCGGCGCTGGCGGCGGCATCTCCGGCGGGCGGCACGATCACCATCGCCGGGGTGACCTACACCTGGGCCAATTTCGAGGCGCTGTACAACCTGCTGGTCTTCAACACCAACGAACCGGTCGTCATCACCATCACTGTCAACCGGCGGCTGAACGCCAGTGACGCGGCGGCCCCGGTCGCCGTCTACTGCGCGGCGGACGCTGTCGAAGTCTGGACGGTCGGCGTCGATGGCAGCGGTGGATCCAACGCAGTTGGATCGTTCGGCTTCAGCGTGTCGTCTGCCGACGTCAACGCCGGAACCTCGGTCAGCGCCAGCGGCGTGACGTTCGAATCCACCGCAGGTGGATCATTCAGCGTCAGCGCGACAGCGCACGACGGCAAGCCCTATATCTTCGCAGGATCCTGTTCGTAGGAACGTCTGACGGGACGTCCAGCGATCAGGGGTTAGGAATTAAGGACAAGGGGACGCTCGCACGGGCGTCCCCTTGTGTTTGATCCCATGCGGCACAGCATCCTTGCTGTGCCGATCGTATTTATTGCAAAATTGGTTACAATAAGAAATCGTTTCCTCCTCCCAGGCAACTAGAGTCTGTCTGCAAACTCAAGTGTCCTCACCCCTCAGTCCCCTCTCCATGCAATGGAGAGGGGAAACTAAGCGCAGCGCGATAGCGTCGCGCAGCAGAGGTGAGGACGCCCTAGAGCTAGGTTGCAGACACGCCCTGGTTGCTCCTATAGTACGCTGTCGCCTTGCGTGACCTACGCTGCTGTCGCAGGTGGCTAATCGGAAGGAATGTTCATTCGATGAAGCGTTTCCTGTTCCGTCTCTTATTGCTTGCAGCGTTGATCGGCATCATCAGTATCAGCCCTGGAGCCATGCGCATCGCCTACGCCGCCAGTTTTGTGGTGACCAATCTGAATGACAGCGGTGACGGCTCCCTGCGGCAGGCAGTCCTCGACGCGAACGCCGCCAGCACGGACGACATCATTACCTTTGCTGTCAACGGCACCATCACGCTGACAAGTGGTCAGTTGGTATTGGCCAACAATGGATCACTGGAGATCGTCGGCAACGGCGCGGCGAATACGATCATCAGCGGCAACAATGCCAGCCGCGTATTTGGGCTGACGAACGGCGCAGTCGTGACGCTGAACCGGCTGACTGTCACGAACGGCACTGCCGACAGCGGCGGAGGCATTTTTAGCAATGGGGCGCTGACGATCATCAACAGCACCCTCAGCGCCAACACATCCCTGTTCGACGGCGGCGGCGGCGGCATCTTCAACAACGGCGGGACGCTGACGGTCACCAACAGTATTTTCAGCGGCAACCATGCATCGGGCAGTGATGCTGCCAACGGCGGCGGAATCAACAACAACAACGGCGGGACGCTGACGGTGTCCAACACTACTTTCAGCGGCAATACAGCAGGATCTTCCGGTGGCGGCATCTGGAACAATTCGACGGCGTCGATCACCAACAGCGTCTTCAGCGGCAACAGCGGTAACGCCATCTTTAACAGCGGGACGATGACAGTCACCAACAGCACCCTCACCGGCAACGGCGGCAACGGCGGCATCAGCAACATTGGACTGGGATCATTCGGAACGCTGACGCTGAACAATACGATCGTCGCCAACAACACGGGTGGCGATTGTGTCCGCTTGAATGGAACAATCAACGCCAGCCACTCGCTGATCGGCGATGGGTTAGGCTGTGTCAACGGGACGAACACCAACAACCTGACGGGCAATCCGCAGCTCAACGGCGATTTGACGCTGGGCGGCACGAGCATCGCCATCGATGCGGGCAATGATGCTTTGATCCCCTCCGGCATCACGACCGATCGGGCGGGTAATCCGCGCATTCAGGGTTTGCGCGTCGATATGGGGGCCTATGAGTCGGGCTTGATCCGCCTGCCTGCCGAAGTCACCCTCGCGCCCGGCAGCGCGGATGTCGCTGAGGGTAACAGCATCGGGATCACCATCACGCGCACTGAAGACACGACTCATCCGCTGATCGTCGGTCTGACCGTGACGCCGGGCACGGGCGCCACACCGAGCGATTACACGCTCAGCGGCGGCTCGATCATTGGGCAGTCGGGCTTGTCTGTGGTCACGATCCCCGCTGGTGCGGCATCGGTGGAAATCACGCTGTCTGCGGTCAACAACGATAGTGTCGACGACGATAAGCCGATCGTGCTGACACTCCGTAACGGCGATGGTTATGTCCTGGGCGGGACTATCACCTCCACCATCACGATCCGAAATGAGGATGTGGCGAATATCGTCGTCAGCCCGACCAGCGGCTTGCAGACCAGCGAATCGGGCGGGACGGCGCAGTTCACCCTCGTCCTGAGCAGCCAACCGAACGCGGATGTGACCATCGGCCTCAGCAGCAGCGACACGACCGAAGGCACGGTCAGCCCGGAGAGCGTGACGTTCAGGCCGCTGAACTGGGACCAAGCGCAAACGGTGACCATGACCGGGGTCGATGATGCCGCAGCCGATGGTGACATCGCCTACAGCATTCTGACCGCGCCCGCCGTCAGCACTGACCCGGACTACACCGCGCTGGACGCGCCAGATGCCAGCGTGACCAACATCGATGATGACACGGCGGCTATCATCGTCAGCCCGACCAGCGGCCTGCTGACCAGCGAGTCGGGCGGGACGGCGCAGTTCACCCTCGTCCTGAGCAGCCAA
>JACSRG010000872.1 GCA_014879865.1 Anaerolinea sp. | reverse complement strand
GCGCAGACGGCGACGGCCCTGGCTGCCATTCTTCAGCAGCCAACGCAGGACAGCAGCGGCGGCGGCCTCATCCCGACGCAGGAAATCGTCCCCGGCGCAACGCAGGCATTCCCGACTCTCGCTCCGACGGCGACGGCGCTGCCGGGCACGGGCTTCTTTGACGAGATCGCGGCAGGCGGACGTGATGGGATCGGTTTGCTGGCGCTGGCGGTGATCGGCTTGGTCGGCGTGATCGTGATTTCGCGCCGCGTGCGGTCAAGCGTTAGTCAGCGGACGGATGCCGAGTCGGATAAACCGGCGAATTAACTCACGCGATATAGAAACGTAGGGGCATGATATATCATGCCCCATAGGCTGCCTTTTGACCCCTCCCCCGAATTCGGGGAGGGGTCAAAAAACGGCGTCCGCTGACCTATCACCTACGGGAATGCCGGACAGAGTGCATCCGAAAGCTGCGTCACGCGATCCGCTGGCACGTACATATTCCGCACGACCGAACCTTGCAGTTCGATGTCCGCCTTGTACCACAAATTCCCCTGATCATCGCGTTCCTGCCCCAACACGTAAATCACCGTCCCGGTTTGAATCTGCCCGAAGGGCGGCGCGTCGAAGTCAGGCGTCGTGCGCAGGTTGGTGTTGATGCGCGCGAAGCCCCGGCAGATGTAGAGCGGCGTCGGCGTGACCGTCGGCGTATCGGTCGCCGTGAACGTCGCCGTCGGGGTATTGCTTGCCGTCGGGGTATAGGTCGCCGTCGGCGTATCCGACGCGGTAAAGGTCGGCGTTGGCGTGTTGGACGGCGTCGGCGTATCCGACGCGGTCGGCGTGAAACTGGCAGTCGGCGTGAAACTGGCGGTCGGCGTCGGCGACGGGAAGAGCACCGCTTCCCATGTGGGACGCGAGAACCACGCCAGCAGCAGCAGCACGATGAAGCCCGCGCCGATGATCCCGGCGATGCGAAGCTGTGACCGCTGCTTAAGCTGGCGAATCTGGCTCTCGATCCGGTTGACTTCCGAGCGCCGCCCCAGAATATTAAACGGCTCATCGCGCATGGTTTGCAGCAGCGCCTGCGCTTCTTCGATGTCGCCATCTTCGACAGCAGTCACCGCCCGCTCGATGTAGCGCGAGAGCAGGTCGTTGACCGTCGCGCGGTAGCGGTTGTCCTGCGCGTAATTCATCAACCCGCTGAGCATGGAACGCGCTTGCAGCAGTTCGTTGTCGTAGTTCTGCGCGATGTGCTGCTGCGCCCGTTCGATCACCTGCCGCGCCCGCAGCATATCGCCCGATGAGGCGCGCGCCGTCGAGAGCATTTCCGACAGCGTTTGATCGCCGGGATCGAGCTTCGTCCCCAGATCGAGCAGGTTCAGCGCGTCGTTGGTCAGGCTCAGTTTTTCGTCGAGCGATCCGGCGGCATTGGCGCGGCTCAACGCGGAGAGCGCCTGCTCGTGAATCTGCCCCTTGATCGCGCTCAGGCGGTTGTTGGTATCCGCCGAGAGCGAGAGCAAGCGCGCGCTGTTCGGCAAAAGCTGGCGCAGACGTGCCACGACCGTCAGGATGTTCTGAAGCTGAGTCGCTTGGTCTGCCAGCGACCCGCCCAACATGCTCAACTGCGCGACCGCGCCTTCGGTATCGCCCTGAATGCGGCGAATCTTGTCGATGCGTTCTTCCGCCTGCGGGTCGTTCGGCACGACGCGCAGCGCGCCCTCGTATTTGCGCAGCGCTTCGCCCCACTGGTCGTTCGCCATCAGGCGGTCGCCCTCGTTGAGCATTTCACGCGCCAGCGCCAAATCTTGGATGTCCAAGAGCGCCTGTTCCGCGTCTTTCCACGAGAGAATCCCCGCCCGCTCTGCCAGATCGCGCGCTTCGCGGTACAGGCGTTCGGCTTCGTCGTAGTTGCCCGCGCGCACCAGCGAGTTGGCGCGGTTGTAGGCGACGCGCGCATCGAACGGGATGCGGTGATCCGGCACGACGCCGCGAATCAGGTTGTCTTCGGCTTTCTGGCGATATTCGAGCGCGGTGGGGTTGCCTGCCTGCTGGCTCAAAACCTTGTTCGCCAGATCGACCACGATCTGATAATCGCCCGCGTAGTACGCCTGCGTCATCTCCGAGAGGATCGAGTCGGTATCGTTGGCGGGCGGCGCAGATCGGCGCGAGTCACCCTGCGCGGCAGGCATCGAGCCGGTCGAGCGCGGGGTCAAGACCTGTGCCGTACCGCCGTCGCCCGAAACGCGCGGCAGATCGTCGCGTGTCTGGATCGTCGTGCGCGGGGGCGCGGGTGGGGTGCGCGTCACGCCGTGCCGCGTGAATAGGTCATTGACGCGCTGCTGCGCCTGCGCGTTGTGTTTGCCTGCTTCTTCGAGCAGGTTGATCACGTCTGTGTCCGCCGGGTTGAGCGCCAGCGCTTCGGCGAGGATGTCAATCGCCTCGTCTACGTCGTCATCGTCTCCGGCGATCTCGATGCGGATGCGGGCGCGCCGGATCAAGCCGCGCACGGTCGCCGCGACGGGCGAGGTGGGGCTGCTCATACGCGCCAATTCGCCGAACAGGGCTTGTGCCGCCGATTCGTGCGCTGTGTTCTTCGCATCGGAGAGCAGCGTACGGGCGCGGCGTTCTAGGTCAGTGATCGCGGCGGGTTCGGCGTCCGGTGGCAGCGCTTGAACCTCGCGGCGTAAGTCGTCTATGCGTTGTTGTAAGTCGGGCATAGCATCTCCTCATCAACCCAAGAAACTTACCGCATTTACGTCATCCTAACAAGATCGCGGTGGTCA
>JACSRG010000867.1 GCA_014879865.1 Anaerolinea sp. | reverse complement strand
GAACGTGAACAACGGCATGGCGTGTATCCTTTAGCAACCAGAGCGACAGGTAAGTGAGATTGGCGGCGACCCCGCCGAGTGCCATCATCAACGCCGCGCCCGTCAAGCCCCAACGGGGGATCAAGATCACGCCCGCCAGCACGGAGACGATCACCACGACTACGCGGCTGACTGTCTCCCATTGGGGTTGATCGCTGCCGAGCAGCACCGCCGTGACGATGCCGTGAACGCCGAAGGCGATTTCGCTCAACGCCAGCAGCAGCAGCACGATCAACGGTACGACGTAGACTTCATCGAACACGAGCCGGATAAACGGCTGGTAGCCGATCACCATGACGACCAGCACCAGCGCGTTGACGCCCAACGAAGCGAGGATCGTATTGCGCACGAGCGGCAGATGACCGCCGCGCTGTTCGGCGGCGATGCGCGGCAGCAGCACGGTCGAAATGCCCGTCGGGACGAAGCTCAGCAGCATGGTGAGCGTCTTGGTCAGCGCATACACGCCGACCGCCGCGTCGCCGAGGAAATGCTGGATCAACAGCACGTCCACGCCCGCATACAGGATGTAGGCGACATGCGACGCCCAGATCGGCGCGGCATACTTGAGCACGCGTCTGACCGACGCCCGATCCGGCAGCGCCAAGCGGAAGCGCATCGGGAACGGATGCCGCCATTGGAGCAGCGCAATCGGCAGCAGATACGACGCGCCGTAGATGATCAGCGCGGGCATCGGGCTGGTTTCGCGCAGCACGACGTAGACGAGCACGATGGCGATCAACTGGACGACGTTGCTGCCCAAGTAGGCAATCGTCAGGCGACCGGGCGCGAGAAAACCGCGCGCCAAGCCGTAATAGCCGAAATGCAGCGTGAAACCGAGGAACACGACGATCACGCCGAGGTTCAAGCGCCCGATCAACGCGAGGACGGGCACGGCGACCAGCAGCGTCACGCCGACCAAGCCGAGCAGCATAATCCACGCGGTCGAGAGGAAGGCTTGCAGGTCTTCGGGCTGATCTTTCACGCCGCCGATGAAGCGCGCCAGCACATGCTGACCGAACGGGATCGTCAGCAGCGCGACGAAGTTCGCCAGCGTCAGGCTGTACTGGATGAACCCGTAATCTTCGGGGATCAGCACGCGCGCCAAGACCATCGAGAAGCCGAAGCCGAGCAGGCGCGCCAGCGCGACACCAATCGAGATCATGCCGGAACTGCGGATAAATTCACGCAGTGGCATTCTGACAGAGACGGGTTGGCTCATCGTGACTGCGCCGCCTCGATCCGCGCCAGCAGATCGTCGAACTGCGTCTGCCAAGCGGCTTCCTGCGTGCTGCCCAACTGCGTGATCTCGGCGCGCAAGCGCGACTCGTCACGCTGGGCGGCGCGCACCCCTTCGACGATCCCGTCCGCCGTGTTCGGGATGAAGATCGTCCCGGCGGTGAAATACTCGCGCAGTGCGGGTTGGTCGGAGAGCACCAGCGGCGTATCGACGGCGACCGCATCCTGCGCGCCGCCGAGCAGCGAATAGGGGTAGGTCGTCAGCACCATGACGGCGTTCGCGTCCCGCAGACAGTTCCAGTACGCCGCGCCGCGCAGATAGTCGGTGAAGGTGACGTTGGCGGGCGCGCGCTCGATCACGCCTTGCGGCGCGAGTTTGCGCTCACCCATGATCGAGAAGTGCGCTTCGGGCAGTTTTGCCGCCGCGTCGAGGATGATGTCGAGCGGCTCATCGACCGCGAACGTGTTGATCACGGCGACTTCAAAAGCGCCCTTATCCCCCGTCCCCTTCTCCCTCAAGGCGAAGGGGGGGATCAGACTCGACGTTGGGCTAAATGCCCGTGAATTCGTCGTGCGGCGCTCATTCCCCTCTCCCTGAGGGAGAGGGGTAAGGGGTGAGGGTTCTTCCACCGGCGGATTCTTCGGCGGGTTGGGCAGCACGACCGCGCGTGCGCCCCACGACGCGAACAGATCGGCGAAGCGGCGCTGATCGGTCACGTTGACGTAAGCGCGCTGGATCAAGAAGCGCTGAAGCGGGAGCGTCCAGCCCCAACGCCGCGAATACAGCGACGGCGGGTGCGTGTCGATGATCAACTTTGTCCCGCTGAACAGGCTGTAGAGCCACACGCACAGCGGCGCGAACACGGGCGGGTTGGTCACGTAGACCACGCGCGGACGTTCGCGCAGCAAAATCGACCACGTTTTGATCGCTTGCAGCACGTACTTGAACGGCGCGATATACGGGCGCTTATAGAGCAGAAAATGCACGTTGTAGAGCGGCGCATTCAAGCGCTGCGCGAACATCTGCGTCCTGCCTTCGTGTGGAGCCCACACGAGGGCGATCACACGGGCGCGCTCGCGGGGACGCGCCGCGCTGCCGGTTACGGTCGAAGTCATAAGAGTCTCCCTTGTGCAGCGTTGACTGTGCCCGTCGAAGCGCCCGCCGCAATCAAACCGACCAGCATCCACATATAATCGACCGCGCCGGAATTGGTGAAGACCTCGTTGGTGATCCCCATGAGGCTCAACACGGTCAGCAGCGCGAACAGGGTGATTCCGAGCGGTCTGGTCATGTCGCTGCCGAATGCGGTGCGAAAGCGTTTGAACGCCCACGCCGCCAGAATGCCCACGTAGGCGAGATGCGCGATCAGCGAGACCAAGCCCGACCGCACGAGCAGGTAGAAATACTGGCTTTCCGCCCATGCCCATGTGATGCGCCCCGCAAAGGTCGGCGTGATGCCCCACAGCGGACTCTTGGCGATCAGCGGTAGATAGATTT
>JACSRG010000320.1 GCA_014879865.1 Anaerolinea sp. | reverse complement strand
ACCCCTTCGCCCTGAGGGAGAAGGGGACGGGGGATGAGGGCTACAATGAGTTTGCAGACAGACCCTAGACGAGCGACAACTCCAGCGACTACTCAAGGAGTATGTGCGCTATTTCAATGTGGCTCGTCCCCGTCAAACGGGAACAAGATCAAGGCATTCCCGGTTCTAGATGGGCTCCCTCATGACTACCGGCGAAGTGCTTGATCCCTGTTTTTTTTCTCAGTTGGGCAGAGCAGCCAGCACACCCACAGGACTCCCTTAACGCTCTTATTTATATTGTCAACAAATTGTATGGGGATTTTCCTACCTTGACGAAACGGGTTAAGATATAAAGAATGATATTGCGCAATGTTGGAGTTAATCTTTGGAGAAACCCCTTGATGACCGTAAACAACCAACCCGTGAGCACAATTGCGAAGCGCTATACCATCTTAGATAAGCTAGGGGCAGGCGGGGTGGGGACGGTCTACCGGGTGCTTGACCGCTTGACCGGGTCTGAGGTCGCGCTGAAGCAGCTAGCTCTCAACACCAGTTTGAACAGTCGGGTCGATCTTTCAAAGAACATTGCGCTGACTACCGAGTTTCAACTGCTGTCTGCGCTGCGTCACCCCAATTTGATCGGCGTTCTCAATTACGGCTTTGAGAAGACAGAACGTGGTTTGCAGCCCTTCTTCACCATGGCACTCGTGGAAGGCGGGCGCACGCTGCGAGAAGCAAGTCGAAATCGCCCCCTTCAAGACAAACTCATGCTGCTGCAGCAGGTACTGCACGCTTTAGTCTATATCCATCGTCAAGGCATTGTTCACCGTGACCTGAAGCCCGAAAACATCCTTGTCACGCCTGATGATCAAGTTAAAGTGCTCGATTTTGGCTTGGCGGCGCTTCAAGGGCAGCAGCCCGAATTGGAAGTGGTGGGCACAGTCTATTATATGGCTCCCGAAACGTTTCTCGGACTTTCGCCAACCCGTGCGACGGATCTGTACGCGGTGGGAGTGATGGCATATGAGATGCTGGTCGGAGAACACCCGTATGGCGGCGACAGCGTCTTCAAACTGCTGCACAATCTGCGGACAACAGAACCTGAGTTCAGCCGCCTCGATTCGCTGGTACAAGAGATCGCAGCGGTGCGGGGGAATGAAGCGCAGCACGGAGACACCACCGAACCCGTGTTTGAAAGCACCAACGATGCCTCGACGATCCTGCTCAACCGACCAATAGACGCTTACCAAGAGCATCTCCTCAAATCCGAAGCCATCCTGAACCCACAAACGCTCGGCGCAGTGATTCGCAAGTTGATGGCGAAAAACCCGCAGCACCGGTATCAGGACGCCGAAATCGTGCTGCGTGACCTAGACCAGATTTTCCCCGGCATGTCTGATAATCGCATACCGCAGGTGCGCGACAGTTTTCTGCATGCCGCTCGCTTTGTGGGACGCCAGCGTGAACTTCACCAGCTCACAGAGGCGCTTGACCAAGCGGCATCCGGCAGTGGAAGCTACTGGTTGATTGGTGGGGAGAGCGGGGTCGGTAAAACCCGCTTGCTCGACGAACTGCGTACTCACGCGCTGATTCGGGGCGCGTTGGTGCTGCGCGGTCAAGCGGAAGCGGATGGCGTCGATCCATATCAATTGTGGCGCGAACCGCTGCGCCGTTTACTCTTGATGATCGAACCGGACGCCTTGTCTCCCCTCAATCTCAGCGTCCTCAAGCAAATCGCGCCTGATCTCGATCAACTCACTCAACTGAAGACTATGCCTGCCGAACCGCTGCAAGGGGTGGATAGCGAACAGCGTTTGCATACGGCGGTCGGCGATCTGGTCAAGGCGTTCTTTCGCGAAAACCTGCAACCGCTGCTGATTATTCTGGAGGATGTGCAGTGGGCGACGAAGGCACTCGACCTCATCACGGTACTGACCACGACGATTGGCGCGCTGCCGCTCGTGTTGGTCGCCAGTTTTCGCACTGACGAAGCGCCCGATCTTCCGGCGAAATTCCCTCATGCGCGTGCACTGGCGCTTGAACGATTGAGCGAAGCGGAGATCAGCCTGTTAAGTGAGGCGATGCTCGGCGAAGCAGGGAGGAGTCAGCGCGTGGTGCGGCTGCTTCAACAAGAATCGGAAGGCAACGTCTTCTTCATGACCGAGATCATCCAAACCCTCATCGAGGAAGTGGCTGATCTATCCAAACTCGAACACAAGCAGACGTCGGCGCGGTTTTTGACAGGAGGCATTCAGCAGATCATGCAGCGGCGGTTGGAGCGCGTGCCAGCGGCTTTTCGTCCACTCCTGAATCTGGCAGCGATCAACGGGCGTCAGCTTGATCTGCGGTTGCTGACCCATCTCGCCGCCGGACTCGACGTGGAAACATGGATTACGGCTTGCGCCAACGCCGCTGTGCTCGTCATGCGTGACGAACGCTGGTGGTTCACGCATGACAAACTGCGCGAATACGTGCTCCACAGCTTGCCAAGCGAAGACCTCACTGCGCTGCATGAACAGGTCGGACAGGCGCTCGAAACCGTGCATGCCGACGATCTGGAACAGCACGCGGCGGCACTAGCGTATCACTGGTCATTTACTGCCAATCAAGCGAAGAAAGTGCGCTATTCCATACTCGCAGGGGAATCGGCGATGAAGATCAGCGCGTTCGCTGATGCGCAAACCCACTTCCAGAACGCGCTGGACGCGCTGGGCAGCACGCTCAATATGCAGGCTGAACGAGCGGCGATCCTCACCCGACTCGGCGATATTGCCATCACATTCGGCAAGTACGATGACGCGATGGTGCGTTTGGAAGACGCCATGACGGTAGCGCGGTCGGTCGGCGAATCCAAAGCACTGGCAAAAGCGCTCCAAACATTTGCATGGGTCCATCTGCGGCGCGGTGCGATGGACAAGGGGAAAACGCTGCTGGATGAGTCGCTTGCCGCCGCGCGGCAGGGGGGACATCAACCGGAAATCATGCTGGCACTCTATTTGACGGCAGTCCTTCATGTCATTCAAGGGGAATACGCCGAAGCGAAACGCGCCGCGAACGAAGCGCTGCCGCTCGCGGAAACGCTGGCGGATCGTGCCCACGAAGCGGACATCCATAATGTGCTGGGTGCGGTCGAAGAGGGGTTGGGTAACCTCCAAGCATCGCAGATCCACCTGAATACGGCGTACACGGTCGCAAAAGCCATTGGCTACCGTTACTTGATGGCGAACGCGCAAGGCAACATGGCGCGTAATGACTATTTTCAGGGCAGCTACGCCGAGTCGCTGCGGCAAGCGGAAGAAGTGATCCAGATTTTCCGCGAGATCGGCAGCGTGTACAGCGAAGCGATTATGCTCTACTTGATGGGGTTTAATCGCATCGCCCTCAAACAGCCCGCGGCGGCATGGACTGATCTCTTGACGTCGCTCAAGCTCAGTCAGCAAATGGGCGCGAACCCGCTAATCCTGATTACGTTGACGGGCGTCGTCCGCCTGTATCGGGATACGAATCAGCGTGAGCAAGCGGCAGAACTTTTGAGCTTCATCATCCATCACCCGGACAGCACCCATGACGTGGATGTGCTGCGCGAAGCAGAAGCGCTGCGAACCGACTTGGAAGGCGAAGCGCAAGCGTGGGAGCGCGGAAAGTCGCTGGCGTTGGACTCAGTCGTCGCTTCTTTGCTGGCACAACATGCATAAACCACGTTTTCGCCCCGACCTCCACGTCGAAGTAGTTCCGCCGGACAAAGTATTCTTGCTCTCGGAGGCGCTCTACCACACGTTGAGCGGACGCATTTACGCGCTGCTTGCCCCGCTCATCGCCGGTGCGCGGAACGTAGACGAAATTGTCCACCTGCTCCCGCCCGACATCAGCCCAATGCAAGCACACTACGCCTTGCATCAGCTCCAAGAACGCGGGTTTATCGTCGAGGCGGTGACATCTGGCACGGATGCAGAAGCCGCTTATTGGACGCTGCACCAGAAAACAGTGCTGCCTTCCGCCGCAAATACGATCCGCATCCGCGCGCTGGACGTTCCCGATGCTTTTACCCCAATGGCTGAACAAGTTGGGCTACGCGTCGAAACGGATGCCCCGCTCACGCTGCTTGCCGTGAATGACTACCTCAACCCGGCACTGGAAGCATGGAATGCGGCGGCGCTGCGGGATCAACGGGCGTGGCTGTTGGTGAAACCCGTCGGCGGCTTTCTATGGATCGGTCCCTTGTTTGCACCGGGCGTGACTGCCTGTTGGACATGTTTAGCGCAGCGATTGCGAGGGAATCGCCCGCTCGAAGCGTTCATTGAGCGCAGCAACGACGCCACAACGCCGATCATGCTGTCACGGGCGGCGCTCCCAACGACGATCAACGCGGCGGCTGCGCTAGCGCTGCAAGAGGCGTACACATGGCTAAAGACGGGTGCGAGTTCGTTGACGAATGAGTTGGTCGTCTTCGATCCGCACCGATTCACGATGATGCGCCATACCCTTGTGCGGCGACCTCAATGCCCTGTGTGCGGTGATCCGCGTCCCCGTGATCCGCGACCGCTCGCGCTTACCCCGCGCCCGAAGATCAACGGTAGTCACAGTGCCGCGCCATCCGAAACATTGGCGCGGTATCAACATCACGTCAGTCCGATCACGGGGATCGTTCGCCAGCTTGAACGCGTACCGAGTCTGGGAATGCTGCATGTCTACGCTGCCGGGGCGAATCGCTCTCGCCCCCCACGCGAGTGGGCATGGATGCGGCGCACGCTGCGGTCACACAGCGCGGGCAAAGGCACGGACGAGATGAGCGCGAAAGTGAGCGCCCTGTGCGAGTCGCTGGAACGCTACAGCGGCATGTTCGATGGAACGGAGATTCGCGTCGAAGCCGCCGCGCCCCGTGAACCGTTCATTCCGCTGCGCGATCTGCTCAACTTTAGCGAACGGCAGTACGCGACCCGCGAGGAGTGGAACGCGACCGCGCCGCCGCATTTGCAGGTGCCGCCGCCGTTGGATGAGCGCGCAATTGATTGGACACCTGTATGGTCGCTGACAGACTCCTGCATGAAGTATGTGCCCACCGCCTACTGTTACTACGGCTACCCGCTCCCCGACGATTACGTCTACTGCATCCCGGACTCGAATGGGAACGCGGCGGGAAGTTCGCTGGAAGATGCGATCGTGCAGGGGTTTATGGAATTGGTCGAGCGGGACAGCGTGGCGATCTGGTGGTACAACCGTGTTCGCCGCCCCGCGCTTGACCTCGACAGCCTTGATCATCCGTATGTAGCGCAAGCCCGCACCTTCTACCATTCGCTGCACCGCGATGTGCGCGTGCTGGACATTACCACCGACTTGAACATTCCCGCGTTTGTCGCCATCAGCCGCCGCTTCGATAACGCCGCCGAAGACCTGATCATGGGGTTCGGGGCGCATTTCGACCCGACTACTGCCGCATTGCGCGCTTTGACCGAATTGAATCAAATGCTCCCCGCCGTGATGAGCCTTGACTATACAGGTGATTACCTGTCGGAGTCTTCGTGGGAACGGCGCTGGTGGACGACCGCGACGCTGCTCAATCAGCCGCATTTCGTCCCGCTTGACCTGCCACCGCGCCGCGTGTCGGCGTTTCAGCGCTTTGACACGGACGACTTCGCCGGAGATGTCCGCGCATGCGTGGACATTGCGCGGCGGCACGGGCTGGACATGCTGGTGCTAGATCAGACGCGCCCGGATGTGGGTTTGCCCGTCGTCAAGGTGATCGTGCCGGGGCTGCGCCACTTCTGGAATCGCTTTGCGCCGGGGCGCTTATACGATGTGCCCGTCAAACTGGGGTGGCTCGACCAGCCAACCGCTGAAACCGACTTGAATCCCGAACCGATGACCCTATGAGGTAGCTAAGTATGCCGCTCACCCTGCTGGACACGACCGACGACCATGCATTGCCTGTGCGCGTTTTGCTGCTGGATGAGACACCGCTCGCTCGCTGGACTCCGGTTCATGCCTACGGGTACAATCGAGTAAGGTTTCATCCCGACGCCGAGTATGTCTTGTCGCGGTTCGCCTATTTGCGCCGCGAACATGATCTGTACGTGCTGGAAGTCGCGAAGGGCGCGGTGCGCATCGATTTTCTGGATAGACAGGCGCTGGTGCTGTTCGCGCAACTGATCGCAGGGGTGGACGTAGATGTCACCTTTATGGAGTTTCTCGTCACGGCGGGGATGATGGACACGGTAGAGGCGCTCGCTCCGGCAAGCGCGGATGACCTCGCCTTTCACGATGCGCTGTTTCAATGGAAAACGCGCATGGGCGGCAATGGCTTGCTCCCCGTCCGGCAGCCCTTCCTGCCCGCCCATGTGCCACCCGCCATCAAGCCACCGATGTCAACCACACTCATCCCGCTCTTTACGCCGGACATCGACGCGCTCCAGCAGTCCGACTTGCCGTTCACGCGCGTGCTCGAAGCACGGCGCACGCGCTACGACTACGGTGAACCGCTGACGCTTGCGCAGTTGGGCGAATTCCTCTACCGCAGCGCGCGCATTCAACAGGAGCTGCAGGGCGCTGTCTATACGGGCACGCTGCGACCGTCACCGGGCGCGGGGGCGCTGCACGCGCTGGAACTGTACATTGTCGCCGTCAACTGCGCGGGGCTAAGCCCGGATGTCTACCATTATGATCCTGCTGGTCACGTCCTCGAATCGCTCCATGTCGCGGTGAGTTTCGAGCCGCTGGTCGAGAACGCCCTGCGTATGACGGGCGGCAGAGTGGAGACGCCACAAGCACTCATTATCATTGCCGCGCGGTTTGATCGCATCTGCTGGAAGTACCCGGAAATGGCACTCTCTCTGATTCTAAAGGATGTGGGCGCGCTCTATCAAACGATGTATTTGGTCGCGACCGCGATGGGACTCGCGCCCTGTGCGCTGGGCGGGGGCGACTCGCGGTTGTTCAGCCGCATCGTCGAACTAGAGGCTGCACAAGAGCAGTCGGTAGGAGAATTCTTACTTGGTAATGCTATACGAACTTCGTAAAATGAGAGATTTTACACCTTAATGGACATTGGTGAGCATCGCCGCTACACTTGAAATATCAGTTGTTATATTGGAAGGGTGATGCTATGGCATTGGTTCATGCTTTGCGTTTCATCAATTCCATCGAAGGTGACAGCGCGTTACAGGCGCGTATCACAGCAGCGAATTGGGACACTAAGGTTGTCCTGTTAGAAGGTGCCGCACGCGGCTTCTTGTTCACGTCGGCTGAATTCCAAACCGCGCTCGACCAGAAGTTCGGCGTTCTCTCCGAAGAAACGCTGGCGAACGCAGCGGGTGGCAAAAGTGAAGATGCGGGGAACGATAAACATCCAAATCCTCCTCCCGGACAAACCGACGAGCGAGGCGTATGGTCCCCCCCGCCGGGTGATGTGTCGGGAAACTCATGCCTGTTCGGTTGGCGCGGCTAGACTTGCGTCGTAGTGAGCTGAAAAAGTCCGTGATGAACGGGCTTTTTCACAGGCTTAAACAATGTCGCAACCGCCCATTTATCGACAAGCTGCGCTCGAAAAGTATAAGTCACCCCAACCGCTCGACGATCTTCCTCGCCTCACACCTGTCCACGCATGGTCGGCACTGGCGGCGCTCGCTCTGTTGATCAGCGCGCTGCTCCTATGGGGATTCTTTGGCACGTTGATCACCTCGGTCGAAGTGCATGGTATAGCACAAGCGGGAACGCTCACGTTTCAGCTTGACGCCCGCCAAGCGGCGCAGGTGCGGACGGGGATGCCCGTTTACGCACTGTGTGCTGATGTGCCATTCACCGGAAGCGTGCAAGCGATTAGGTACAACAACAACTTGGAGCAGTTTGAAATATCCAGCCGCCTTGAGCCTTTCTCCGTCCACGATGCACCCTGTTCAGCAGCGGTGATTACACGTCAGGAACGCCCGATTGAACGGGTGCTGTCGCTTAATCGCTAAGCGGTCATTATGCCGGTACAAATAAAAACGCCGCTGCTGCTGCAAATGGAAGCTGCCGAATGCGGAGCGGCAGCTTTGGGAATTGTGCTGCGCTACTACGGGCATTACGCGCCGCTCGAAGAGCTGCGCCTCGCGTGCGGGGTATCCCGTGATGGCGTCAACGCGCTGAATCTGCTGAAGGCGGCGCGGAATTACGGGTTAGAAGCGAACGGCATCCGGCGCGGTACGCTGGAAGGCTTACGCGATGTGCCGCTCCCCGCTATTCTGTACTGGAACTTCAACCATTTCGTCATTCTGGAAGGTTTCCACCGCGACACCGCGTACATCAACGACCCTGCGGTTGGAAGGCGTACCGTGTCGATGGCGGAAATGGATGGCGCGTTCACGGGGCTAGTCCTCACCTTCAGCCCAACTCCCGCGTTCAAACTCCGTCATCAACCATTCCGTTTGACGAAGGCGCTGCTCACACGCTTGCGGGGATATGAAGCGGCGTTAACCTTCATCCTTCTCATCACGCTTTTGATGATTTTTCCCGGATTCGTGATCCCCGCGTTTCTGCGCGTGTTCGTCGATGATATTCTGATTGCAGGGCAGGACTGGATGCTGCCGCTGCTCATCGGTATGGCGGTTGCCGTTGTGCTGCGCGGGCTGCTCACATGGCTGCAAGGGAGTGTGTTGATTCGATTGGAAACGCGGCTTGCCACTCATCTGGCGGGCGGCTTTTTCTGGCATGCGCTGAATCTGCCATACCTGTTCTATACGCAGCGGTCGTCCGGGGATATTGCGGCGCGAGTCAGCGCGAATGACCGCATTACGCAATTGATGACCCGTGAACTGGCGATCACTGCGATCAATTTGCTGCTCTCCGTTTTCTACCTGAGTCTGATGTTCACCTACAGCCCCATACTCACAGGGATCGGCTTGGTCTTTGCCGCGCTCAATCTGTTGGTACTGCGCCTGATTTCGCGGCGACAAGCAGCGGCGCAGCAGCGATTGCAGCAGGAACACGGCAAGCTGCAGGGGGCGATGGCGGCTGGTCTGCGGGCACTGGAAACTTTGAAGGTGGCGGGGACAGAACACAACCTGTTCGCGCGGTGGACGGGCTTGCAATCTGCTATCGTCAACGTGGAACAGGAAGTCGGTGCGTTGACCGTCAGGCTGACTTCGCTGTCGATGTTTCTGCTTGCCTTCAGCGCTGCGCTCGTACTCGGCGTGGGCGGACTGCTAGTCCTGCAAAATGCGTTGACGGTGGGGATGCTGGTCGCCTTCCAGAGTTTGCTGTACGGGTTGAACGACTCGATTGAACGGGTGATCGGGCTGGTCAACCGGGTGCAAGAAGCCGAAGGCGATCTGAATCGGCTTGAGGACGTGTTGAACAACCCACGTGACCCGGCGTTGAACGAAACGGGGCGTGGTCAGTCGGTTAATTTGACGGGCTCGGTCGAGGTGAAAAATGTCAGCTTCGGCTTTAGCCCATTGAATGAGCCGACAGTGGAAGGGGTGTCGCTGTGTATTGAAGCCGGACAGCGCGTCGCACTGGTAGGATCATCGGGCAGCGGTAAATCCACCGTGGCGCGGTTAATCGCGGGGTTGTATCAACCCTCGAGCGGACACATCTGCTTTGACGGCATCGAGCGTGGTGATTTGGCGCGTTCCGCGCTAATCGAAAACGTGGCGCTAGTCGATCAATCCACCGCGTTATTCAGCGGCACGGTACTCGATAATTTGAGCCTGTGGGACAAGTACGCCCTTCCGTCCACGGTGATGCAGGCAGCCAAGGACGCGTGTATTCATGACCGTATTGCCGAGCTGCCGGGGCATTATGCTGCCCATATTGAAGAAAACGGCAGCAACTTCAGCGGCGGTGAACGGCAGCGGTTGGAGATCGCGCGCGCGCTGGTGAAGAACCCGAAACTACTCATCCTTGACGAGGCGACCAGCGCCCTTGATCTGGAAACGGAACTGCGAATTCTTGAAAACATCGCTTGGCGTGGCTGCACCTGCCTCATCATTACGCATCGCTTGAGCACGATTGAGGACTGCGATCATATCCTTGTACTCGATCAGGGCAGGGTCGTCGAGCAGGGGACGCACCGTCAACTGGTGGTGCAAGGTGGAGTCTATGCGCGGCTTTTGAATGTCAGCCCCCTAACGACCGGGGACGTAGGCGCGGCGCAGGTCGAAACGGATGACCATTCCTATCACACCATCCGCAGCCGGGAAGTCGATTTCTATCATTATGGTCAACTGGTCAAGGCGTGCGAACAGATCGGGAACCGGTTTGGCGTGCCGATCACCGTGCCACCGCGATTGTGGACTTATAAACACCCTGCGCTGGAGCTCGCCGCGTGCTCAGGCTTGGCTGCACGGCGAGTCACGTTGACGCATCAGAGGAAAGTCGAATCTTACAGCGCGGTGCTGGCTTTGCGCCTTGATGATAATCAACCTGTGGCGCTCTTGCCGGGCGATGTCGTCTCTCCCACCGCCTACAAACCGGAAGCCTATTTGTTTTACAAGCCGCTGCCGCCACATCTAGCGCCCGCTCAACTGATCGGATTTACGTGGGAACTGCTGCAAGCGAACTTGGGGACCGTCCTCGTTGTCGGCGTGTTTTCCGGCGTGTTGGGGACGCTGCTGCCACTCTTGACGGCGGTCATCTTTGACGAAGCGCTGCCCATGCGGTCGGCTGACCAAATGCTAATCGTTCTCGTTGTCCTCATCCTGAGTTCTGCCTCATTGTCGCTGTTTGGCGTCCTGCGCGGCGCAGCGGCGCTGCGTCTGAAAGGACTGTTCGACGCATTTGTGCAAACGGCGATCTGGAATCGTCTACTCACCTTGCCGATCGCGTTCTACCGCACGCTTGAAGTGGGCGACCTCATCGAACGCATCAGCGGCATCAGCATGGTGAAAACGCTGCTCGCCGATACCTCGACGGTGATGCTGCTCTCCAGCATGTTCGCTCTGTTCAACCTGCTCGTCCTGTTCTCGCTCGATGTCCGTTTGGCGTTGGTCAGTATTACCTTGATCGCGCTGCTTCAGGCATTGATTGTCGTCAGTGGGCTGCTGCGTCTGAAGCAGCAAAGAACGATTGTGCGGATGCAAGGGGCAATCGCCGGGCTGGTGCTGCAACTTTTGCGCCATGTCGCCAAGCTCCGGGTTGGCGGCGGGGAAAGCCGTGCTTATGAGGTTTGGTCAGCACTTTTCAAAGCGCAGCGACGCGCACAGGTCACCTCGCAACGCGGACAGCTTGCGCTGCAAGTGTTCATCACCGTTTACCCGCTGCTCACTTCGATGGTCATTTTCGCACTCGTGTACCAAGAACGAACCCTGACGACGGGCATGTTTCTCGCTTTCAACCTCGCATTTAGCCAGCTTTTTATCGGCAGCACCTCGTTCAGCAGCGCGTTGATCAGTGGGTTGACCGCGCTCCCGCTGCTCGAACGACTCGCGCCTGTACTTGAGGCATCGCCAGAAGCGAATCTGCAACAGAACATCGTCCATGACGTGAAAGGCGCGATCCGCCTTGATCATGTGTCGTTCCGTTATCAGCCCGATCTACCCCTCATTCTCGATGATCTTTCATTCTCAATTGAGCCGGGGGAATTTGTCGCTATTGTTGGGGCGTCCGGGTCAGGCAAATCGACACTGGTACGCTTGCTGCTCGGTTTGGAGACTCCGACACAGGGGCAAATTTACTACGACGATCACGCGTTGAGCGCGCTGCACCTGCAAACCCTGCGGCGGCAGATTGCCGTGGTGATGCAGGAAGGGCAGCTCACGGGGGGAACGATTGCTTCGACGATTGCGGGGGTATACGATTTGTCGCACGAAAGCGTGTGGTACGCGGCGCAGCTTGCCGACCTTGAGCGCGATTTGCGTGGTCTTCCGATGGGGTTGGAGACGTACATTGCCGAAGATCACGCGGCGTTTTCAGGCGGACAGAAGCAGCGCCTCTTGATCGCGCGTGCCCTTGCAGCGCGTCCCCGCATTGTGATCTTCGACGAAGCCACCAGTTCGATCGACGATGAGGCACAGGCGAGAATCATCGCTAATCTCAATCGCCTCAACATCACCTGCATTTTTATCACCCACCGGCCATCGCTCGTCACGCATGCGGATCGGGTGCTGCTGCTGAAGGCCGGGCGGTTAAACTCATTGTGAGATGCAGGTGCAAGTTCGTTTAGGAAGCGCAGCAAAAGGCAATCGTTGATAAATCCCTGTAGGGTGCGAAAACCCTATCCGTTCTCAGGTGTCCTCGACCAAGAACCGCGTTCGTCTGGTAAGATACCGCCTTTCAGCTCTCAACTTGGTCACCGCTCTTCATGTTTTGGTATTCGCTTCACCAGTTCATTGTCTTTCTGCTCGACATCCTTCACGTCGTTCGATCAGAAAGACCTCGAAATCCTGTTCTTGCGCCAACAACTCGCCGTTGTCCGCCGTCGACAGAAGCGTGCACCCTCTCTCGCGCGCTTTGAGAAGCTCTGGTTCGCTGCGCTCGTTACCCATACTTGGTGGTTTGCATCACGACTATCGGCGGGTGGCGTGAACCTTAGCTTCTCCCTCAGATACGCGAAGTAACCCCCACACCCACGACCAGCAGTCAATCAGGACTCAGATGTCGCTGGAGTTCTTGTAAAAAAGCGCGGATTTCGTCCTCAGGTGCGACAAAGTCCAGAATGGTACTGATGCTAAAGGATCTGCTTGCCAGTGCGTGCTGGACAGCCTCAAGCACTGCGTCGCGTGGAAGTGATGAATTCTTGTTAAGCATGTCGATAACACGCTCAAGTGCATCTAGGGGTTTTACCTCAAAGATTATCGGGTAGAGCAGCAAGCGCAGAAGAGATTGGTCTTCCGTACTGAGGTGTGACGGACTGGCAGGAGAGATATTAAACAAAGCACTAAGATCGAGCGAGAATCCCGGGAAACGCTTTTCATCGGTGTAGATGTCCCCGGGCCGATAGTGGCGTAGGTTGGCTGGCCCATCGTAAACCGAAAGACGCGGTATTACAGGGTTGACAATCCAAACGTATTCCTTACCTGAAGCGATAAGGACATCCAACTCCACAGTCTGGTCATTCTGCGTGGTGATAAAGAGCGAAATAGGGAGAGGGGTAGGAGGTGTAGTGGGCAGTCCAATATCCGCAGTTGTCGGCGGAACGACATATGATGTGCTGCCCTTAGCGCTGTGCAAGAGATACAGATCGTCTACTTGATAGACCTGCGGATGTGACGCAGGATAAAGATCGGCATACTGACCAAGGATCTGAAAGATATATGCCCCATGCAATGAAATACTGTTGCTTCGTAACATTTCTGGATTGTAGTGACCCCGAAAGTTGGACACAAAAGTGTTTGCGCTTATTTTAGCACCAATTTTCGTTCCAGTGCCAGCCACTTTTCTTCAAATCCTCACGGGCAGATCGAACGGCGCGATATTTTGCACGGTCTCATCCACGATTATCGACGCGTCGCTTAGCTTTCCCGTGCGGATAAGGCTTCGCACCCTACAGGGCAAATCTCGCCGCTGGTCGTCGCGCCCATTACCATTAGCGCAGTCATTCGACTTGAGGTCAACCCTCAAGCGATTGCGGTGGTCACGGCGATTGCCGGGTCGGTATCGTTCACTACACCGCTCTCACACCCGGTCAACATTCTGATGATTGCACATGCCAACTATAACCACTATTTTGGCGGTTGTAGCACTTCCAGTGTGCTGATACGATCATTGCCTAGCCACTTGTACAAGGAGATAAGTTGCCTATCCGAATCAACACTGTTTCAAGAATTTTTCGACTTCTATTCGCCACGATACTCGCCTGCTTGCTCGTTGTGCAGCCACTTTCCGCTCAAGATGAACGCGCTACAGTACGGCTCGATGGTCGGACGGTGTTTCGGGTGGGACCTACCGACGACGTGGACGCCGAAACCCGCGCCCGCCGGATAGAACAGCGTCTCAACACCCTACTGGAAAATCCAGATACGATAGCATCGTCTTTCGTCGAAACCGCTGGTGATGAACGGATTATCTCGGTTTCGGGTGTTCCGATTGTGACTATTACCGAGACTGACGCGGAAGATAATCTGACGACGATTGATGCTCTTGCTACGCAGTGGTCGCAGGTTATTGACACCCAATTAGCACGCGGACGAGAACGCCGACAAACAGCGGGTTGGCAAGTCCAAGTTATTATTGAAAGTGCGTTTACCCGGCTCTCTGAGTCGGTTTCGGGCATTCTCCCGCGTGTGATTGCCGCCTTGCTGATTATTATATTCTTCTGGTTGATCGCGGCGATCGTACGCCGTCTGATGCGCTTTTTCTTCCGGCGTTTCGTGAGTGACCTCACGGTTGAAAATCTCATCAAACAAATCGTCTACTACGCGATCTGGCTGCTGGGTATTGTAATTGCAATCAATGCCTTAGGTTTTGACCCGCAGACGGTGGCAACCGGTATTGGGTTAACCAGTCTGGCACTCGGATTTGCGCTGCAAGATATTCTCTCCAACTTCGTCAGTGGACTTCTGATTCTGGTGCTGCGCCCCTTCAAACTAGGCGACCAGATCATCATCGGCGACACAGAAGGGAGTGTTGAGCGGATTGAACTGCGAGCCACCCAGATTCGGACGTATGATGGGCGCATAATCCTTGTCCCCAACGCGGAGCTATTTACGTCACGGGTGACGAACAATACGGCAGCCCCTGTGCGACGTGGAAGCGTTGAACTATTTCTGGGCTATGATGCTGATTTGAATCGCGCCCTAGCAGTGATGCTGGAAGCAGCGCGAGCAACCGAAGGGGTGTTAGAGGAACCGCCAGCGTCGCTGCGCATCCGTGATCTAGGGCAGGATGATATTGTGGTTGAAGTTCGGTTCTGGACAGATTCTCGTCGCTCCGACTTTCTAGCGACAAGCTCCAATGTGCGAAAAAACGTGGTGATTGCCATGAAAGAAGCGGCGATTCCTCTGCCAGACCCGGATGCTCGTTTTCTGACGCCACGTAATCCAGAGGTATGGAAAGCAATCCTGCAAGCTGTCAACCAACAAAAATAACCCAAAAGCCTTTATAACAATAA
>JACSRG010000864.1 GCA_014879865.1 Anaerolinea sp. | reverse complement strand
ATACGTCCCCTGTGCAAAGGCGGTCGCCGTGCGCTCCATCAGCGGGCGGTAGACCGTCGGCACGGCGCGTAGAGTCGCGGCGTAGTTTGCCGCCTCTTCGGTGCTGCGCGGCAGGAAGCGCGCATACTGCTCCAACTCGGGTCCAACAATCGCGTTGATGGTGGCGGCGGCTTCAGTATCGATAGCGTTGTATTCTTCCTGCGGCATCTGGATTCCCAGCACGCCGATGGCGTACAACCCAATCACGAACATCACCAGCACGATTGCCGCCACGACCAACCCGGCAGTGCGATTAGCGGCGCGGCGCGAGGGTGTCAGCACGCGCATAGGCAGGCGCGCATCGGGCGCGTGCGCGGCGTCGAGCAGTTCCTTGAGCGCATCCAGATCGTAGCCCCCGCTGAAATCCGCCACCGCCAGATGGTCGATGAGGTGCGGCATTTCCAGCGGCGCGGCGATCACCGGGATGATGTACTGCCCGCGATCCAGCGCGGCAACGATCTCCGCGTTGAGGGCGGCATCGTTGAGGGCGGCGGGCGACAGGATCGGGATGAGGATCGGCTTTCCGGCAGCGAAATCGTAACCCTCCCGGCGCAGATCGGCATCGAGGCGGGCAGCCAACCCGGAGTCGGCTTGGGTGTAGAGCAGTTTGAGCATAGAGTACCCCTTGTCGGGACGCGATAAATCGCGTCCTAGTACGATTGGGAACGCAGCGTATTGACCACGTCCCAACGTTCGGTTTCGGTTAAGTCGGCGCACGGCGGCAAACCGCGCCAGCCATCGCGCGTCATCGCGAACAAATCTTCATCACGGGTGCGCCCCAAGCGTTCGGCAAGCGCGTCGAGATCGGGCGAGTCCGCGAGCCACGCCGGACACGCTGCGGTCAGGAGCGCCGTGCCGCGATCCAGCGAGGCTTGATCCGGCAGCACCGTGTTGACGATACTCGGCGGAGGACTGACCGTCGCCGCGTAGTTCTGCTGCACGGCGAACGCCGCGACCATACCAACCACGCTGATCACCGCGCACGCGCCAACCGTAATCACGGCGACGGTCACGGCGGCGGGGCTGAGGTCGAGCGTCTTGTACACACGGCGCGCCAGCGGATAAGCGGCATAGCCGAGTGCCGCGATCACCGTCAGCAGCGCGGCAAGCTGTGCCACGTTTGGCGGGCGCTGCTGGATGACGGCGGCGGCAGGATCAATCGACACGGTGAAAGCGGTACGCGCATCTGCCACGTCGATCAGCGTCCACCACGCCCCCGCTTGGTTCAAGTCATCCCCGACGGCGGCATACAACCCGTCGCCCACGTCTTCAAGGAGATGCCACTCCCCGCGCCAATCACGCGCCGGGTCGGCGAATTGGGCGCGCAGCGTCAAGCCATCGACAGGCGCGCCGTCCCGCGTGATCACCACGTCGTAGGTGTTGACGCCCGGTCCGCCGGGCGTGATCGATGCGCTCAGCGTGTAGCCGTTCACATCGGCAGACAGGCGCGGCGCGGGCAGCGTCTCGCCCGCCAGATCGGGATCGGGCGGCGGTGTGGCGCTCAACCAACCGACGGCGATCAACACGGCAAGCACCAGCCCCGATTCTAACCGCAGCGTCGGCAGGAATTCACGGGCGCGCCGCGTGAGATTCAGGAAACGCTCATAGCGGCGCAGCGCCATGTGATGCACCGCGCCCACGCCGATCAACAGCGCGACCAGCAGCAGCTTGATCGCCAGCGAACCGCCGTAGCCCGTCGCCAGATCGGCGGGACGGTAGAACCAGTTGAGCGCGTTGTACACGCCCGTCGTCACCACGACGATCAAGCCGGTCGCCGCGATGGGCGAAAAGCGGTTGAGCGCCGCCAGCAGCGCCGTGCGCCGTGACTCGCCGGTGTACGGCTGCAAGGCGACGGGCAGCACCAGCGTCAGCGCGGCAAGCCCGCCGACCCAGAAGCCGGACGCCATGCCGTGAAGCCAATCGCTGATCAGCGCGACCCACGCCAGCGTGAGCGACCCGGCGGCGTGCGCCGAGACGCTCCACGCGCCGAGCACGAGCGCCATGCCCCATGCGCTAGCCACCCACAGCGGGCGCAGCAGGGCGGGGTTTTCACGCCGAAAGTACAGGCTCGCCCCGAACAGCGCCGCAATCACGCCGAGCAGCAGCAAGCGCGCGTTCCACGTATCGCCAAAACGTGTGCCGATGCGCACGACGTTCCATAAGCCGTCGCCGATCACCCGACCGAGGTCTGCGCCGAAAAACACGCTTGTTTGCTGGAGCAGCGCGGCAATCGACGCGACGAACGCACCGAGCAGGCTCACGCCGATGATCCACGCGAGGCGGTTGATCACACGCGGAGGCAGCCAGCCCGCCGGATAGGTTGAACTGCCCCATGCCGGGACGAGCACGAGCGCGTAGGTGGTGAACGTCCCGAACAGCAGCAGCGTCGAGATCAGCAGTGCCGCCCGCCACAGGACTTCCGGCACGACGACGCTCGACTCTGTCCCCGTGCCGCTCACGCCGCCGGAGGCTGCGCCGACGAAAAAGGTGCGGCTTTCGGCGATCACATGCCCATCGCTGGCGAACGCCAGTCGTAGATCGACGATGTACGCGCCATCGGGCAGGTTCGACGGTAGACGCGCCGTCAGCAGGGAGTCGGATTCGGGCGCGACGCCGCCATCGGCGATCACTGTACCGGCGGAATCGCGCACGGTGATTGTGCTGAATTCCGGTTCGAGGTCTTCGCTGAACCAGTACGAGACGCGCGCCGGGGAGCGTTCCAGCACGGCGCGGTTTTCGGGGATTGA
>JACSRG010000427.1 GCA_014879865.1 Anaerolinea sp. | reverse complement strand
TCCATGAAGCGCAGTTCGGCGCGACCGATACGCCCTTCAACCGGCGCATCTGCCAGCACGGGCAGGGCAAATGCTGTAAACGCGAATACTAGGATGCTCATGATGATACGGTACGTTTTCATGCTGTACTCCTCATTTGACCATACTTGACCGACTTAGTGATTCATCCCTGGCATACTTTCCGGCATTACAGTAGCGACGACACCGCTCGTGCCTGGCATCGACGATGTACCCGAATTGGTGGTACTCGCCTGTGTCGCGCTGTAGAGCATCCAGAGGAAGATCAGCGCTAACCCAATGGCGAACAGCCAGGCGATCCGCGTATTCCGTCCTCCTTTAGCAACTGGGACGATTTGCTCCGACATCGAGCGAACTCCTTGCTTCAAGCGACGGTTGCGTTTGAAAGCGTACTGACGGCAACGTATAGCAAGGCGACTGTAGCAATATTCGCCGGAACGGACACGCGCTGAATTGCCTGTCTTCTTGCTCGATTTACCCCGCCAAATGGCGTACTCGATCAATGCTCACATGTATACCGCGTACCCATACGTTTTAATCAAGGCGGTCGAGAAGCGCCTTCATTTGAGCGATCTCGGCTTCTTGTGACTCGATGATCGTCTGACACAGAGTGACGACTTCGCTGTCCTGAAGATCGGCTTGTTCGCACATTAGGACTGCGCCAGCGTGGTGCGGAATCATGGATCGCACTAACTCCCGGTCACCAATAGCAGTCTGCGCTCTGATCAGCAGGAAGAAGATCACGCCGGCGGCGACACTGACTGCAAGAATGATTCGCACAGCCCGCTTATTTGTGTACATCTGCCCCATCAATATAGCTTCAAGTGCCAGCATCGGGGAGGTCATGAGTCCTGCCATGTAGATGTTGTTCAGATTGGGGATTACATTGCTGAACGTGTTCACCATTGCGTACATCAGGAAATACATCATGCCCAAATGAATTGCGCCCATCAACAGCAGGCGATTCGTGGACATCGGCTTCATTGACCCATGTTCCATAACACCTCCTACGACTCGCATCTGAAAAGCGTACACATATCGCAACTGTAATGCAGATTGTGATGTTTGGGATACGCCATATGGCGTATGCCACATCGCCCATCGTTACTACATAATTCGAGAATGGATGCTGGAGGGTGTAATGCGAACAGTCGTTGCAGTGGGAATGTTCATCGGTTTGATTGCGGTTGGAGCAGCGTGCAGCACCGTGCCTGCTGTGCCGCCGACACCATCGGCAGCGGCAATGTATCAGACGATTACGATAGACGAGTTTGCAGCCGCGCTTGATCAGCCTGACGTATATACCGTTATCAATGTTCATATCCCCTACGAGGGCGAAGTGCCGAACACTGACGACCAAATCCCATACCACGATATTGACGCGCTGACGACAGCACTGCCCGACCGAAACGCGCCGATCATCCTGTACTGCCGCAGCGGTCGCATGAGCGAAGAGGCAAGCCGCGCCCTTGTTGCATTGGGATACACCAGCGTCGTCGATGTCCCCGGCGGGATGAATGCGTGGATGGCAAGCGGGCGCGAACTGCTGATGTCGGGGAACGGCGCATGAGTCTGAAAGCCTCCGTTTTGACAGGTCTATTGTGCGTGCTGCTGGTGGGCTGCGGTAGCCAAAGCGCCACAATCACCGTCAGCGGTGTGGTGTTTGACGAAGCACAGATTGCGCAGGGGCAGCAGCTTTACGGACAGTACTGCGCGTCCTGTCATGGTGCAGCCGGAGAAGGACAGTTCCCGGATTTTCCGCTGCTGCCGGATGAGACGGGGCGTTTCGGCGCTCCACCGCACAACGGACACGGGCATACCTCCCACCACCCGGACAACTGGTTGATCGACTATGTGCGTAACGGCGGTATCAGCCTGCGAAACCCCGAACTGTACTACCCAATGCCCGCCTTTGACGATCAACTGTCTGATGAACAGATCGCACAGATTATCGCCTACATCAAGACGATCTGGCATGAGAGTCCTTGAGAAATGAGGAAGTACGCTAATATGGTTAGATTAGGTTTGATGGTACTGCTTGGGCTGCTGTTTGTCGGCTGTTCTAATCAGCCCGCCACGGTCATTGTAAATGGTACTACTTTTGACACCGAGCAAGTCACACAGGGGCAGCAGCTCTACGCACAGTACTGCGCTTCCTGTCATGGGGCGAACGGGGAGGGGCAATTTCCAACTGCGCCGAATGAGCGTGACGCGACCGGTCGTTTGGGCGCGCCACCGCACAACGGGAACGGTCATACCTGGCATCATGGCGACACGCTGCTGGTAGAGTATGTGCGGAACGGGGGCGTGAGCCTGACTGACCCCGCCAACTGGTATCCGATGCCCGCCTTCGGTGAGCAGCTCAACGACGAACAGATTATGCTCACACTGGCATACATAAAAACCTTCTGGAGCGACGAACAGCGTACGCGCCAGATGCAGGTGACAGCCGCCGAAGGGTCAAGATAGTCCGATTCGCTTCAAATCATTTCCGGCGGGTGAGTGGTTTACACGCCATTCAGCGCATCCGACAGGTTCTGGATCGTGCCTATACTGAAATGTAAAGGACAGGGATGTAAGGAGTAGGACGATGCAAGACTCACAGCACAACCACGATGCAGCGCACGACACGCCACACGCGGAGGATGGTGGCGCTGTTCGCGACGAGCACGCGCATCACAGCACACACATGCCACCGGCTGACCCGGCAGAACATGCTGCCCACGACAGCAGCTATCGCGCCAGCGAACTCCTCAAACCAGAGCCGGATCAGACAGCG
>JACSRG010000420.1 GCA_014879865.1 Anaerolinea sp. | reverse complement strand
ATGATCGGGAAGTCGTGGAGCACGCGCATAGCGCTGCCGAGAAGCTGCTGCGCCTGCGACTCGTTGACAAAACTGCTGTTCGATTCCTGCGTCGCGCCGTAGGCAGTGACGAGGTAATGCGCGTTCAGGCTCAAAGGTGGGTTGCCATAGGCACCGGGGCTGGCACGTAAATCTTGATTCTTGAGCGCCCCGTTCTCGCTCACCTGATACATAAACAGGTTAACGCGCGGCGTCTCCGTCGCGGGACCTGCCTGCGGCGGGTTTTCTGCGTGCGGCGTGCTGATCGTCACCAGTAGATTATCGAGCGTGACCTGTGCTGGCAGTTCCATCCGATCCCGCAGCAGCGTGCGCAGCGTCGAACTAATTCCGGCGAGGGCGCGAAAGTCACTCATCAGTCGGTCTCCCGGTAGCTGCGTCGCGCGGCGTAGTCGTCAAAGGTTGGGCGGGACGCAGGCGCAGGTGGAGCAGGTGCAGGGCGCGGCGGTTCGGGCGCATCGAAGCGGACTTCGAGCGACCCGATGTGGACTTCGACCGAACGCTTGACGGGACGCACGGGCGCAGGCGGCGCGGTCGCTTCCGGCAAGATGATCGTCTGCCGCTCGGCAGGGACGCTGCTTTGCGATGCGGCGGTTATTTCGGGCGCTGCATCAACGACCGGACGTGGAACTATTGCCGCCGGTTCGTCTGGTGTCGCGCTGCCTTCGACCAGTGCTTCCGCCCTGACTGCGATGGGATTGTCTGCGTGTGGGACGGCGAAATCTGCGGGCGTGCGGCGTGGTTCGATGCGCGAAGGGACAGGCGTCGGTTCAGCGTGGACAACTGGCGGCGCTTGGAGATCCGCCTGTTCACGGGGGCGCGGCGTGATCGCCGTAGGTTCAGAGGGCACGGTTGCCTGTGTTTGACGGCGTTCACGCTGTGGCGCTTGCTGCGGCATGGACTCTGGGGGGCGTGCAGGCGTCGGTGTGATTGTCCGGCGGACGGACGGTTCAACCGCAGTCTCGCTGACCTCAAATGCTGTGCGTGTAGTGACAGTCGGCTCTGGCGTTGGCTGCGGAACTATTTCGACAACCGGCGGCGTGACCGTGCGCTGATGCACAGGTTCGGACAGCGCAGCGTCACGGATAGGCGGGGTGTCAGTGGATACGGTGGTTCGCAGTTCAGGCAGCATATCGGATCTAGGCGGCAAAACACGCACAGCTTCGACAGCGCTGATTTCCTCAATCACCGGAGGCACATAGCGCGGCGCGGATGGCATGCTTGGTTCGGCGGGCACAACCTGTGGCACAGGTTGGCGCACCTCCGACGGCGGCGTTGGGGTTGCCGGGCTGAACAGCGGAGCGGGGCGCGCGCTCACGACTGGAGCGGAAGCGCTGATTCCGGCTGACCCTTTAGCGCGCTGAATCAGGTTTTGCAGATAGCGGCTCACAGCGTACCCCCTTCATCAAGCAGATTCAGGTACATCTGGCGGCGCTGGAAGGGCAGGGCGAGAATATCCGCCTCACGCCAGTGATATGTTAGCGCCAGCGTGTGGATGTCGTGGTACAACTGGCGCGCACGCTGACCGACCTCGCGCAGCAAGAACTGTGCCGTGTCAAACAGCGCCGAGAACGCCTGACCGCACTCAGGACAGTGCATATCGATCACGATTTCCGCCTGCGGGTCGCAGTCGAGCATGGCTTGCTCAACGGCGTCAATCAGCGCTTCTGACAGTTCAGCCCTTTCTGGCGTTACGTCCACCAGACAGCGCCGCAGCAAATCCGCCTCGGCGTGATCGATGGGCAGACGCGCGGCGAGAGTCTCGTCTTCCCCTGTCGGCAGCCGAAATGCCACTGTGACCCCTTCGACCGTCAATTCGTAGACCGGGGCGGGCTGGTCATAGGGCGGCAGCAGGAGTTGATCGGGGTGGAGGTCGAGATCGAGCTTGGCGTTACAGTGGGAACAATTCAAAACACCGTCCATGCGTCCGCCATAGGACAAGCCGCGCAGCGTAAGCAGCAGGGCTTCGCGATCCCCGACGGGCAGCGCCGCGATCACATCGGTGGGAACAGGCGCAATCGAGCCAAGCGCAGTCACACAGCGCGCCAGCAGGATCGTCGCC
Organism: Anaerolinea sp.; assembly: GCA_014879865.1. Lineage (GTDB taxonomy): Bacteria > Chloroflexota > Anaerolineae > Aggregatilineales > Phototrophicaceae > Flexifilum. Next base: position 12,992 of record JACSRG010000420.1, on the reverse strand, counting down.
TGTTCGGGCAGCGACACGGACGCGGCAAGGGCGGACATAAACAGCTCATCCTCCCCAGTCAGCGGACGCAGCGCCGCAGCACGGTAATGCTTACCATCCAGCCAGATGCCGGAGGGTAAGGTCAGAAGGGCGGATTGTCCCCACATAGTCGTTTAGAATTTCGGCTCTGTCGGTTCGGTGACCGCTTCGTCGCGTTCCCACCCCTCGTTTTCCAGCTTGATCGTCTGGATCGCGACGGCGTTGGCATTCGCATCCAGTTCAGGCAGCGCTTGATACTCCGATACCCAGCAGCGGAAAATCTTGTAGGACAGCACGATCTGCCCGGCTTCGTTCATAACGTCGATGATGATGTCCTTGCGGAAGTCTTGCAGCGAGACTTCCGACCCCGACCCCGCGCCGAAGTTCCAGACCTTGTTCGCCCAGTTCTCGAATTCGAGATCGTGCGTCACGCCGCGTTCGAGCGTGATCGCCTCATACTTCGACTGCCCCGGCGATTTGCGTTTGCTGCTCGGATCACCGCCTTCGCGATGTTCGACGACTTCGGTAGTGCGCTTCAACGCGCTGACTTTGCTGATCCCGGCGACGTACCGGCCATCCCACTTGACGCGGAACTTGAAATTCTTGTACGGATCAAACCGGCTCGGATTCACACTGAACTGCGCCATGTTTTCATCTCCCCGTTAGGCTTGGTCCTGTCCGGCAAGCTGTGTGATCTTGATGATGACGAATTCGGCGGGCTTAAGCGGCGCGAAGCCGACGATGATGTTCACGATGCCGCGATCAATGTCGCCCTGTGTCGTCGTGTCTTTGTCGCACTTGACGAGGTACGCGGCGCGCGGTGAACTGCCCTGAAATGCGCCTTTACGGAATAGGTCTTGCATGAAGCTGCCGATATTGAGGCGAATCTGCGCCCACAGCGGCTCGTCGTTCGGTTCGAAGACTGCCCACTGTGTGCCGCGATACAGGCTTTCCTCGATGTACAGCGCCAAACGCCGGACGGGGATGTACTTCCATTCCGAGGCGAACTGATCCGCGCCGCGCGTCGTGCGCGCCCCCCACGCCACCCGCCCGATCACGTTGAACGAGCGCAGGCAGTTGATCCCCAACGGGTTCAAACGTCCGTTTTCGCCGTCAGTCATGTTGACGGATAGGTCTTGGACGCCGAATAGGGTGGCTTCCGTGCCTGCCGGAGCTTTCCAGACGCCGCGCGTCGCGTCGGTGCGCGCGATGACACCCGCCATGACGCCGGAGGGTGCAAAGGTCGAAAGGCGATTCTCCTTGAGCGCGTCCGGGATGCGTACGCGCGGGAAGTAGATGATCGCATTGGGGTCTTTCAGGAAGTCGCCGCCTTCCGCATCTTCGACCGAGTCCCAACTGACGGGCGGGTCTTGGATCAGCATGGCGCGGCGCAGTTTGCAGTATGCCAGCGCGGCGGTATAGGTCGCGCTGATCGCGTTGGGGTCAATCGACTCCTCGTTTTCGGGGTCGAACGGCGGGATCACCAGCAGGTTGAACAGGTCGGCGCGGTCGAGCGCGTACAACCCCTCATGCGCGGTCGCCAATCCGTTGCCGGTCGCGATTTCTTCGGCGGTAACCGCATCGCCATCCGTGCCGCCAGCAAACGTGTCATAGACGAGTTTGTTGTCCACCACCGGGGACGCCGCCGGACGTACTGCGCCCAACGCCTGCATTTTCACATAGCGCGATTCGGTTTCCAGCACGCTCGTCACGAAGCGCGGTGACAGTGAGTCGAGCGAGAGGTTGCGGAAGGTCTCCGAACCGACGATTACGTCCGAACCGGGCGCTTCCACTTCCTCGATGAATAGGTTGAACAGCGTCGCATCGGGGTTATCGGGATCGGTGTTGTAATCGACCGCCACGCGCAGTGAGTCGCCCCACACGCCGGGGCTGTCCGCTTCCAAGAGGGTGCTTTCGCCGCCATCGCCTGCCAGCGTCACGGTGCTGGGATCGGCGTTTCGCGTCACGCGGACGATGATCGCATCCGCGCCGCCATTGAGGAAATACTGTTGGACGGCATAGCTGACTGAACTCTTGCGCCACAAGCCGCCGAAACGCCGCTCAAAATCGGCATAACTCTGGATTCTAACCGGATCGTTGTCGGGACCCTTCAACGTGCGACCGACGAACGCCGTGATCGACGTGGGAACGCCGACAATCGTGCGTACATTGCTCGGCACTTCCTCGATATAGACGCCGGGGTAAGTGGGTACAACAGGCATGATGTAGCTCCTCTACGACTACGGGGTTGCGTCGCGGGCGGTCAGGATATCGACGGTGACGGGCGTGGCGAAAGGGTTGGAAAACGACAGGGATGTCAAAGCCGCTCCGGCGAAGCGGGAGACGGCAAGTTCGCCGACGAGGACGAGCGCGTGGACGAATTCTTGAGGATCACCGGCATTGTTGACTTTGAACGTGAGGATGTGCGTTGGATCACTGTCGGCGTAGCTGCTGGCACTCACGACGAGCAGGGTCGCGCCGGATGCGAGGGTGACCTCTTCATCCTCCGCTCCTGCGGAGATGACGACGCGCGTCTGCTCATACGCATCGACCGACAGGGCATGGGCAATTGCGAGGGAAGGTCCCCCCGGAATTTGCGCTTGAAACTTCCACGAAATGGTTTGTGACATGCTGTCCCTCTCTGCAACTGAAACGCGGTAGCTAAGGTGTATTCCGACACAAGCCGTGACGGAATCGAGCGCGTACGAGAGCAAGGTGACGATGTCGGCAGCAGTGGAAAGAGAGGTAAAAGAAGGGAAAGTCAAAAAGTATACATTCTTTTACCTACAAATTTATCTACGCACATACTACGACGATTTTGAAATGAAAGCAAGCAGGGTGGAATACAATAGGAAAATAGTCACAGGGATAATATGAGAAGTCGGTCAGGTTTGCTGCTTGACCGACTTCTCGTCTTACTGCTTCAAATCACCCGCTCGTTGCCGCCATCGACCGGGACTTGTGCGCCTGTCGTGCAGCGGAACGCCGATCCGCACATCGCCGCGACCAAGCGCGCGACATCCCGACTGGTGACTTCGATCTTGAGGACGTTATTGGTTTTGTACTGCTCGACCGTCATGCCGTAGTGCTGCGCGCGGTTGGCGAGGACATCGTCGGTCCATAGACCGGTGTCGAAGACGGCGTTCGGATGCACGGTATTAATGCGGATGTTGTCACCGCCCCATTCCAGCGCGGCGACGCGCGCCAACTGCGTGAGCGCGGCTTTCGACGCCGAGTAAGCAGCAGCGCCGGGACCCGGTGCGGGGACGTTCTTCGAGCCGACGATCACGACTCGCCCGCCGCGCGGCGCACGCTTGAGCAGGGGGTGCGTCTGACTAAGCAGCGCGAGGTTGGCATCAAGGTTGATGCGCAGCACGCGATCCCATTCCGCCAGCGGCAGATCGGCGATGCGCTTGCCCGCCGGAAAAATGCCTGCATTGAGAATCAGCATGTCCAACCCGCCGAAACGGCGCACTGCCGCCGAGACCGCGCCCGTCAGCGCCGCCTCATCGGCGACATCGCACTGCACGCCGAAATAGCCCGGTTTGGCGATCAAGCCTTCGACGGCGGGATTCACGTCGAGCGCGACGACGGCAGCGCCGCGCGCCAGCAGTTCGTCAACACATGCCCGCCCGATGCCGGATGCACCGCCGGTCACGAGCGCGATTTCGCCGGTGAACTCCGGCGCGCTTCCCGCTTTGCGGAGCTTCGCCTGTTCGAGATCCCAGTATTCCACGTCGAAGATGTCTTCCGGCGGCAGGGCGCGATACCCGCCGAGCCGTTCCGCCGTTTCGATCACGTCGATGGTGTGCTGGTAGATGTCCGCGCCGATCTGCGCCTCGCCTGCCGTGCGCCCGATGGTGAGCAGCCCCCATGCCGGGTCGAGGATGACGCGCGGCGCGGGGTCAAGCATGGTGAGCGGCGCGGCGGCACGATCTGCATGTGCGGCGAAATAGGCGCGGTAGGCTTCGGCATAGGCGGCGACAGCGCGCCCCACGAGCGGCAGCCGCTTGGTGCGAATGACGTGATCCGGCGTGAGCGGTCCCTGCTGCGCGACTTCCGTTACATCGGGGCGGCGGGCAAACGCCAGCGCGTGATCGTCGTCGTGCGCCGTGATGATCACCGGGAAGCCTGCCGCCGCCGCAACCTGCGCGCGGAATTCGGCAAGCTCAGCGGGGTTGAACGCGGGTGGTTCGCCAGTGGGCGCATGGTCGGCGGCGGGGAACTGGGCGATATAGTCCTCTGCCTCGGTGACGAGCGCGATCATGCGCTCGTAGCTTTCGCGGGCGGTCGCGCCGAAGGTGAATATGCCGTGATTGAGCAGGATGATCCCGACCGTGCCATCATGCGCCTGCTTGGGAAACTCCTCGTAGACCAAGCGCGCCAGCTTGAAGCCCGGCATGACATACGGGATGATCACCACGCGCTCACCGTACACCCGCTCGATGTGTTCCCGTCCGTTCGGAGTGTTGGTCAGCGCGATGATCGCGTCGGCGTGTGTGTGATCGACGAACGGGTAGGGGAGCAGCGCGTGCAGGATCGCTTCGACCGACGGCATGGGCGCGTTCGCGTCGATGCTGGCGGTACGCAGCGCGTTCGCCATGTCCACATCCGATAGCTGTTCCAGCGTCGCTAGTTCGAGGACAGCATCCATCCGCAGCGGGGTAAAACCGGGACGCTCGATGGTCGCCAGATCCCATCCGCTCCCCTTGACATACAGGACATGCTGCATTCGCCCGAACAGGTCAGGGACGTGGGTTTTGACCGAGGTATTGCCGCCGCCGTGCATGACAAGCGCGGGATTGCGTCCGAGCAGACGGGAGGTGTAAACACGCTGACCTAATGCATCTGCAAATAGACTGGCTTCAGAATCGTTCCAAAGACTGTGCATGACCTTTACTCTTGGGTGACTAAGGATAACGGTGACATCTGCGCAATTATTCTAATCCCGCTTTAGAAATTTGCCGTAATTTGTGCGATAATGCAGGCAAGCGCAATTAACTTCCAACCCACCAACGCCCGATCAGCCCCGATGTGATTGAGTATGCCGATCAAACCTGAAATCATGAGTCCTGCCGGATACTGGAACCAGCTTCACGCCGCGATTGAAGCGGGCGCGGACGCTGTTTATTTTGGACTGAAACATTTTTCCGCCCGCGCGAAGGTCGGCTTCACGCTGACCGAACTGCCCGATGTGATGCAAACACTGCACCGGCGCGGCGTCAAAGGCTATGTGACCTTCAACACGCTCGTGTTCGACCATGAACTGCACGAGGCGGTGACGACTCTTGAGCAGATCGCCGCTGCCGGAGCGGACGCGCTGATCGTGCAGGATGTGGGCATGGCACAGCTTGCCCACCAGATCGCGCCGACGGTCAATATTCACGGCAGCACGCAGATGAGCATCACCAGCGCCGAAGGTGTCCAACTGGCGCAGCGCTTCGGCGTCAGCCGGGTGGTGCTGGCGCGCGAACTTTCGCTCAAAGACATCCGGGCGATCCGCGAACAAACCGACTGCGAACTCGAAATCTTCGTGCATGGCGCGCTGTGCGTTTCGTATTCCGGTCAGTGCTTCTCGTCGGAAGCATGGGGCGGGCGCAGCGCCAACCGGGGACAATGCGCGCAGGCGTGTCGTTTGCCTTACGAGATGATCGTCGATGATCAATTGAAGCCGCTCGGCGATGCGCGCTATTTGCTCTCGCCCGGTGACCTGTATGCGCTGCACCAGATTCCCGAAATCATGGACATCGGCATTTCGACGCTCAAGATCGAGGGACGTTACAAAGACGAGAACTATGTCGCGCTGACGACACAGGCGTATCGTCAGGCGGTCGATGCGGCATGGGCAGGACGCCCCAACCCGATCACGCGGCAAGACGAGATCGCGCTGGAACAGGTGTACTCGCGCGGCTTGGGCGCACACTTCGTCGGCGGGACGAATCATCAGACGGTGGTCAGCGGACGGTCGCCGCGTCATCGCGGGGTGCTGTGCGGGCGTGTGAGCAGGGTCTATGCCGATTACGTCCTCATCGAGCCGACCGACATCCAAGCGGATGCGCCGCTTAAACCCGGAGACGGCATCGTCTTCGATGCGGCGGACTGGCGCAGCCCGCAAGACAAGGAAGAAGGCGGACATCTGTACGAGGTTAAGCCATCCGGCAAACGTCTCGAACTGCGCTTCGGCAACCGCGAGGTGAATTTTGAGCGCATCCGCGCAGGCGATTGGGTGTGGCGCACGCATGATGTGAATACGGATCGGGCGGCGAAAGTCTATACACAGGCACACGCCCCGGTCGCCAAGCAGCCTGTCAACGTGCGCGTGATGGCGCGGACGGGCGCGCCGCTTGAACTTGCATGGACGCTGGCGAAGCAGCCAGACATCGGCGTGCAGGTGCAGTCCGATGAACCGTTGACCCGCGCGAATAACCGGAGCGTGAACGCCGAGGTTCTGTATCAGCAGTTGGATCGCTTGGGCAATACGGCATACTGCTTGGGGACGGTTACGGCGGACATCGACGGCGATCCGTTCATCCCCAGTTCGCTGCTCAACCGGCTGCGCCAGCAAGCCGTCGATCTGCTTGCCGAACAGCAGGCGGCGCTCCCGGTGATCGAGACGCGCGATCCGGCGCTGACGCTGCAAAGCGCGCTGGCGGCGGTTGAACGCCAACCGTCGGAGGTCGCGGCGGCACAGCTTCATGTGCTGGTGCGCACGCCGGAACAGCTTGACGCCGCGCTTGAGGCAGCGCCCGCAAGCATCACACTGGATTACCTCGAATTGTACGGTTTGCGTCCGGCGGTGGAGCGGATCAAGGCGGCAGGGATTTTGCCCCGCGTCGCCAGCCCGCGCGTGCTGAAGCCGCACGAACAGCGGATCGTCAATTTCCTGCTCCGGCTTGACTGCCCGATCCTCGTGCGTTCGGGCGGACTGCTCGAAGCGCTGCACGGACGGACGCAGCATCCGCTGATCGGGGATTTCAGCCTGAATGTGGCGAATCAACTGACGGCGGATACGTACTTCAAGCTTGGCGTCGAACGGATTACGCCCACGCACGACCTCAACGCCGATCAGATCAGTCGCTTGGCGTCCGATATGGGCGGCGACCGCTTCGAGGTGATCGTCTACCAGCATTTGCCCGTCTTCCACACGGAACACTGCGTTTTCTGCCGATTCCTGTCGAACGGGACGAGTTACGAGAACTGCGGGCATCCGTGCGAACGGCACAAGGTCGCGCTGCGTGACGTACAGGGGCGTGAGCATCCGGTCATGGCGGATGTCGGCTGCCGTAACACGGTGTTCGGCGCGGAAGCGCAGGTCGCCAGCCGTCACCTCGACTGGATGCGCACGAACGGAATCGTCCATTACCGGCTGGAATTTGTCCACGAGTCGGGGAAAACCGTGCGGCAGGTGATCGCCGCCTTTCAAGACTATTTCGCCGAACGGGTGAATGCGCTGGAACTCGATCAGCGTCTGCGGAAGATCGCGCCGGAGGGCACGACCGAAGGATCGCTGTTCGTGCCGGAGGATTATCTCAGCGTTCCCGTCCTACAATGATCGTTGGTGGCACGGAGGAGCGGCTATGATCTGGCACACCCATTGGTTTCAGCGGTTCTGGGATGTCGTCGGCGCTGCCAGCGTGCGCGTCAAGGTGATGGGCATTGTCATCGGCGTGATTGTGCTGCTCGGCTTGTTCGTCGGTATGCAGATGCGCGGCGTGCTGTACAACACGCTTGAAACGGCGCTGATGCGGCAGGGGATTGATCTCGCTCATTTCGTGCTGGAGCGGGTAGATCGCACGGTCGAAGCGGGTGATCCCCAAGCGCTGCGCGACGAATTGTTGGGCTTGCAGGATCACTACTCCGGCAATGGTCACAACACGCTGATCGACTACGTGCTGGTCACGGGCAATGAAGGCGAGATAATCGCCACCACCGCCGATCAAGCTGCGCCCGTCTTACCGCCGGTCGCGCCGGATACCATGCGCGCGCGCAACCTCGTCACTGTGTGGGGCGACGTGATTGACGTTGCCGCCGCGCTGCCGGGTGGTGCAGGTGAACTGCGGATCGGCTTGGGCGAAGACAATATTGAGCAAATCGTGCAGGTGGTGACTACGCAGATCGTCACGATCACGCTGGCGATGATCGCGGTCGGGTTCGCTGCCGCCGCTTTCCTAACTTGGATTCTCACGCGTCCGATTTCCAGCCTCGTCGAAGCGACGCGCACGGTCGAGGCGGGTGACTACAGTGTCCGGGTTCCACGTTGGGCAAAGGATGAGATCGGCGAGCTGGCGGAAGCGTTCAATGCGATGACTCGCTCCTTAGCGCAAGCAGAGCGCGAACGGCGCGAACGGGATCATCTGCGCGCCAATTACATTCGCGGGGTGATCACGGCACAGGAAGACGAGCGCAAACGGATCGCGCGGGAACTGCACGACAGCACAAGTCAGGCATTGACTTCGCTGCTGGTCAGCTTGCGCCAGTTGGAACAGACGCAGGATGCGCGATTGGCACAGCAGCGCATCGGCGAGATTCGCAGCGTAGTCAACAACACGCTGGATGAGGTTCACGCGCTGGCGTGGCAGCTTCGCCCGACGGTACTAGACGATCTGGGGCTGACGGCGGCGCTCCAGCGCTATATCGAGGATTATCAGCGGCGCTTTAACGTGCAGGTCGATTTCGTGTTCCGTCATCTCGGCGAGCGTTTGCCCGTCGAACTGGAAACGACGCTTTACCGTGTCATTCAGGAAGGCTTGACCAATATTGCCCGCCATGCTTCAGCGCGTAATGCCAGCATTTTGCTCGAAGGGCGACCGGGATGTGTGCGGTTGATCGTCGAAGACAACGGCGTCGGCTTTGACGCGGGAAAGCAGATGGTCAGCCAGAAAAACCTCGGCTTGCAGGGCATCCGTGAGCGCGTCACGCTGCTCGGCGGCAGCCTGACCATAGAATCACAGCCGGGACAGGGGACAAGTTTGTTTGTCGAGATACCGCTGATTCCGGTCGCGCCGGACGCACAGCCAAAGGAAGTGAAAGAATGAGTGACAGTGTTCGCGTTTTACTGGCGGATGATCACGCGCTGCTGCGGTCGGGACTGCGCCTGCTGATCGAAAATCAGCCGGATTTCACGGTGGTCGGCGAGGCGGGGTCAGGCAAGGACGCGGTAGACAAGGCGCGTGCCTTGCAGCCCGATGTGATTCTGCTGGACTTGAACATGCCGGAACTCGACGGTTTGGGCGCGCTGCCGGCGCTCAAGCAGGTCGCGCCAGAAAGCAAAATCTTGATCCTCACCATGCACGACGAGGTCAGCTATTTGCAGGCAGCACTGCGCACCGGGGCGTCGGGCTACATCCTCAAGAAGGCGGTAGACAGCGAGTTAATCATGGCGATTCACACCGTAATGCGCGGCGAAACCTATGTCCATTCCGCCATGACCGAGAAACTGCTGCATAAGATGGACGAACAGTCGGCGGGACACACCGCGGGTGGTGATCCTTGGGCAGCGCTTTCCGAGCGCGAACACGACGTGCTGCGTCTGGTCGCGCTCGGCTATACCAACGCCGAAATCGCCGGAGAGCTGTTCCTGAGCGTTAAAACCGTCGAAACCTACCGCACACGCGGCATGGAAAAGCTGAACCTGCAAACGCGCGCGCAGTTGGTCAAGGCGGCGCTGGAACGAGGATTGCTCGACTAAGCGTGTCAGGGAAACCCTGACAGAAAGAATCGCGTAATCCCTGACATAAGATGCGGGGTTTGCCTGCTACACCGAAAGTGTGCCTTGTCCTATCATTAGGGCATCAAACAAAAAACAGCACACACACAGAGGTGTAATGATGGCAAGTCTATTGAAAGTTCGTAACAATCGTATCATCGAAGACCCGCCGTTCGCCAAGTTCCTGTTCAGTGATACCCGCTTCTCCGCCGTTTGGACGATGGTTCGCGTGCTGCTCGGCTTGTCGTGGCTGCAATCCGGCTTGGGCAAGTTCGGCAACCCGGCATGGATGGAAACTGGCGTAGCGCTACAAGGTTACTGGACGAACGCCGTCGCTATCCCCGAAACCGGACGCCCGCCAATCAGCTTCGACTGGTATCGTGCTTTCATTCAGGGGATGCTGGACAATGGATCGTACACATGGTTCGCCAAGCTGATCGTTTTCGGCGAAATCATGATCGGGTTTGCCTTGATTATCGGCGCGTTCGTCGGGATCGCCGCGCTCTTCGCCGCGCTCATGAACTGGAACTTCATCATGGCAGGGTCTGCCAGCACGAACGGTCTGCTGCTGATCGGCGCAATTGCCCTCGTCCTCGCGTGGAAGACCGCCGGTTACTATGGCGCTGACCGCATCCTGCTCCCGCTGCTCGGCACTCCGTGGGGACGGCGCAGCCGCCCGGCGGAAGAGTCAGTCGCACGGGTCTACGAACGAGCGCCCGGCTTGGGTGACTGAGCAAATCAAAGCAGCAATCGTCAAAACGCCTCCATGTCGGAGGCGTTTTTGTTTTCGGTAAGCGTCTGCCGATAACACACCGTCAGGCGCTTCTTCAATTATTCCAGCGTGATCTCGCGGTGCTCCTCGGCGGAACGCCGTGCCGCCAAGACGAGATCAAGCACCTCCGCCCCGGCACGGATCGGGGTGCGGGTCTCGCCGCCCGTTTTGATCGCATTGAGCAGATCGAGCAGTTGTTCGCGGCGGCTGTCGCGTTCGATGTCGATGCGCGTCACCGGGATATCCACCTGATCGGTATGCGTGAATGACGCGACGTTCGCCGTCGCAAAGTCCGCCGTGATCCGTTCGGCGACGACGCGATAATCCCCGATCCAGCGCATCGGGATGGCGTTGTTCGTCGCCGTGACCACGCCGATCCCGCCATCCGCAAAGGTGACGATGGTCGCACTGGTGTCTTCGCTGGTGTAACCTTGAACCGAACCGTGCAGCAGATTTGCCTGCCGGCTGTACACCGTGACCGGCTTGCCCATGAAATGCGCCATTAGGTCGAACAGGTGTATCGCCTGCTCGACAACCTGACCCCCGGATTTCGCCCTGTCACGCCACCAAGCAGCGTGTAAATGATTCGCGAAGTAGCGCGCGTTCATCAACACGATCTTGCCGGTTTTGCCTTCATGTTGCAGTTGCGTGAAGGCTTCTACCGCCGCACCGAACCGGAATTGGAAACCCACCTGCGATTTGACGCCTGCCTGTTCGACGGCTTCGACCATCCGCCATGCGTGCTCCGACTCCAGCGCAATGGGCTTTTCGATCAAGATATGGATGCCGTTCGCCGCTGCCCGTGCCACCTCGTCGGCGTGGGCAAAGGGGGGCAGGCAGATCACCAGCAAATCTAGTTCTGCCTCGGCAAGTAGGGCGCGGTAATCGGTGAACAGTTCGGCGTTCGGTGCGTGTTTCTGCGCGAAGGCTTGGACTGTCGCCGCTGTATGGTCGCACAGGGCGGCGATCTCAATTTCTTCCGGCAGCGCCCGCATGACCGCCGCGTGGCGTCCGGCAACGTCGCCACAGCCAAGAATGCCCGCTCGAATCATGCTAGACCTCCTCATGTAGGGTTCTAAGACTATTAGGATATTGAGTATTTAAGTAATCGACAAATGCGCGTGTGATTGGGGTAAAGCGCAGCTCGCGATCCCAGATGAGTTTGAGTTCGCGCACGAAGGGACTGCCTTCAACCGGAATGGCGTGGAGCAGGTTTTGCTCAAGTTCATGCTGCACGACATACGGCGGCAGCACGGCGACGCACATACCGACTGCGACCGCCCGTTTGATCGACTCGAGGTTGTCAAATTCCGCACCGACCGTCGGCTCGATACCATGACGCTTCAGCGTGCGTTCCAGCCACACCCTCGACTGACTGTGCGGCTGGCGCGTAATAAATGAAAACTTGCTCAGATCATCGACACGGACGCGGGATTCGTTCCAGAGCGGATGCTTGAATCCAACCACGACCTGTTGTTCGACCCGATCAAGCACGATGTATGCCAAGCGTGCGGGCAGCGGCTCGTCAAGTTCGCCCTCGACGACGCCCAGATCGATCCGGTGTGCGAGCACATCGGCGGCGATCTGCGAGGTGATACCCGTGCTCAGCGAGACGGTAAGTTTGGGGTAGCGGGCGCGGAACTGCTGTACCCACAGCGGCGCGAGGTACACGCCGACGCCGGGGGTCGCGCCGATGCTCACTTTGCCCGAAGCCAACGCCTGCACGTTGGTCAGGGCGGTTTCGGCTTCGGCAATCAGCGCGAAGACCTGCCGCGCGTAATCCGCGAGGACTTCGCCGCTCGACGTCAGGCTGACACCACGCCAACCGCGTTCGAACAGCGTTTGCCCCAAACTCGCTTCCAGTTCCTTAATGTGCTGGCTGACCGCCGACTGCGTGATAAACAGCCGTTCGGCAGCCGCACTGAAACTGCCTTCGTGGGCGACCGTATGGAAAATGTGCAGGCGATGCAGATCGATCATCGAGTCCCTGAAAGGCATAAGTGAAACTTATGTCGATTGTAAACGATTGACCGGAACTGGAAAAGGTCTAGGGCGCGTAAAGTATGAACGTCTGATGATGAAATCGAAATTTAGATGGAATTGGCAGTATGACCGGGCTTGGCTTAGATTTGCTCCTCGGATTTGCGATTGGCGTGTCGTTGGGAACGCTCGGCGGCGGCGGGTCGATTTTGACCGTCCCGGCGCTCGTTTACCTCGTCGGTCAGTCGCCGCAGGTCGCGGTGACGACGTCGCTGGCGATTGTTGGGGCGAACAGTATGATGGGGGCGTTCTTTCACCGCGCACAGGGAACGCTCAATTGGCGGGTGGCGGCGGTCTTCGGCGGTTCCGGCATGATCATGTCGTATCTGTCGTCGGGGTTGTCGAAGCATTTCTCACCGAACGCGCTCATGGTTGCGTTCGCGCTGCTGATGCTGATTGTTGGCGGTTTGCTGCTGTTTCGCCGCCAACCGCAAGCCGAGCAGTTCGCCCGTGACG
>JACSRG010000245.1 GCA_014879865.1 Anaerolinea sp. | reverse complement strand
GATGGGAATCACCGCCGTGCGCAATTTCCGCGACAAACTGGTGATGCGCGAGAAGGCGGACAAAGCCGGACTGCGCGTCCCGGACTTCACCCAGATTCTGAATTACGACCGGTTGCGCGAGTTCATGGAGCGTGTGCCAGCGCCATGGGTGCTGAAGCCGCGCACAGAAGCCGGATCGATGGGCATCACCAAGCCGCAGAACAGCGAAGAAGTCTGGCGCAGACTGGATCAACTCGGCGACCGGCAGTCGTATTTCCTGCTCGAACGCTTTGTCCCCGGTGACGTTTATCACGTCGATGCGCTGACTGTGAACAAGCGGGTTGTATTTGCCAGCGTGCAGAAGTACGGCGCGCCGCCGCTGCAAGTCTACACGGGCGGCGGAATTTTCAATACGCGGATACTGGATCGCCGCTCGACTGAGGCGAAGGAACTTACGGCGCTCAACGAGAAGCTGATTGTCGATACGTTGGGACTGGTTAACGGCGTCACCCATGCGGAGTTTATCCGCGCGCACGAAGACGGCGAATTCTACTTTCTCGAAGTCGCGGCACGGGTTGGGGGCGCGTTCATCTCGGATATGCTCGAACAGGCGACCGGAGTCAATCCGTGGCGTGAGTGGGCGCGTCTGGAAGTCGCCATGCTGCGCGGAGAAAGCTATGACCCGCCGATCCCGCGCGATGAGTATGGCGGTTTGTTGGTGACGCTGGCGCGTCAGGAGACGCCCGATTTATCGGCGTATGACGCGCCGGAAGTCGTGTGGAAGGCGGACAAACCGCGCCACGCCGTGCTGGTTCTGCGCTCACCCGATCCGGCGCGCGTCGAGTCGCTGCTGGCGGAATACGCCGAACGCTTCGTCTACGATTTCAGCGCGTCCGCCCCGCCCATGGACGCCACGCGCACAGGTCAAACAGGTTAAGCGGCAGTATGCCTTTGTTTAGTGCGAATATCCCATACCACGAAGCAGTTGAGCGGGGCTTGCTCTCCGCGCCGGAACGTCTCGGCGCGCTGTCCGATTACACGGGGCGCGGAGTCGTCATCGCCTTTATCGATTCGGGTTACTACATGCACCCTGATCTGGCGGATCGCATTCTCGTGCATGTGGATGCATCGACCAATCATGTGGTCGAAGAGCCGCAGGTCATGACGATGGATGACCTAAGCTGGCATGGGCAAATGACCAGCGTGATCGCGGCGGGCAGTGGACACGAGTCCGGCGGGCGCTTTCGCGGACTGGCATCGGCAAGCAAGCTCGTCCTGATCAAGATCACCAGCCCACGCGGGTTGGTCAAAGAGAGCGATATTTTGCGTGGTCTGCGCTGGCTGATCGATACGCACGAGCGGTTCAACGTGCGCGTCGTCAACCTATCAGTCGGTGGTGACTATGTGAGCTATGACCCTGACCACCCCATTCACAAAGCGGTGCGCAAGCTGGTCGATGCGGGAGTTACGGTGGTTGCTGCCGCCGGGAACAAGGGCGCGGATGCGGTTGTGCCACCTGCCAGCAGCCCGCACGCGATCACGGTCGGCGGCTACAACGATCACAATTCGACGGATCGCGCCCGTTGGACAGGCTATCACAATGATTTTGGCACGGGCTTTGACGGTTCATTCAAGCCCGATGTCACCGCGCCTGCCGTGTGGATTCCGTCACCAATCCTACCGGGATCGGGCGTCGCACGCGAAGCCTACTGGTTAGGTCCGCTGCTGGAATCGGAGAGCGAACGGGCGCTCAAACGGCTGCTGCTGCGCGGTTACGCCGACCTCGGCTTGTCGCACGAGGAGGCGCAGCATCCGAACGAGCATTTGTATGCCAAGCTGCAAGCGCGTATCAACACGCACAAGCTGATCGATGCCAAGCATCAGCACGTCGATGGGACTTCTGTTTCCGCCGCCATCGTCACATCGCTGGTGGCGCAACTGCTTGAGGCGAACCCTGAATTGACGCCTGAGGCGATCCGCGCTATTTTGATGCGCACTGCTGTTCCGCTGCCGGACGTGCCGAAGAATCAGCAGGGAGCAGGAACTATCCACGCGGCGAACGCCGTTATTGACGCCATGAGGTTACAAGGATGAATCGGGAATTTCACCGCTGGTATAGTCCGTCGCTCAACCGGAATATGGATCTCCTCATTTTCGGACATGGCGGCGCACGGGTACTCGTCTTCCCAACGTCGATGGGCAAGTTCTACGAGTGGGAAGATCGGGGCATGATCAACGCGCTGCGCGAACCGCTGGAACGCGGGTGGCTGCAACTCTACTGCGTTGACAGCGTGGACTCGGAGAGCTGGTACTGCTGGTGGGCGCATCCGGGTGGACGCGCGTACCGTCACCACCAGTATTTCGAGTATCTGCACAACGAAGTGCTGCCGCTGATGAACCACAAGAACAATAACCCGTTCTTGATGACGGCGGGCATGAGCTTCGGCGCGTTCCATGCGATGAGCTTCGGCTTGAAGTACGCGCATCGCGTCGGACGCATTCTGGCGATTGCCGGGTTATACGACATCCGGCGTTTCACCGGCGGCTACAGCGACGATTACGTTTACTACAATAACCCGATGCAGTTCATCGCCGGGGAGCATGACGGCAATCGGTTGGAGGCGCTGCGCCGGATTGACATCGTGATGCCCGTCGGCAATACCGATCCGCTGATCCAGCACTCGCGGGATATGTCGGGCTTGCTGTGGAGCAAGGGGATCGGCAATGCGCTGCGCGAGTGGGATGGTTGGTGTCACGACTGGCCCTACTGGTACCGGATGATACCGATGTACATTTTCGGTCATGATTAGGCTTGAGCGAAGGACAGGGCGCACAGACGTGCGCTCTTTTTTTTCGAGCAGTTGGCACAAGCGCAGACAACAATAATGACGTTATAATGGATTTTTCTTAAAGTTAAAGCCTCTTCAAGGAAACGTCATGTCTGAGACAAGCGCGCCTATCAAGATTGGATTGTTTGTGGGACGGGAATGGTCGTGGCCCCCGGCTTTTCTCGAAGAAGTCAACCGGCGCACGCCTGAGACGGGCGTTATCGCAGAATACATGCAGGTGGGCGGTACGCTGATCAATCAGCCGGTCGAACATCGGGTGATCGTGGATCGCATTTCGCACGAAGTTCCGTATTACCGCTTGTATCTCAAGCACGCGGCGCTGCACGGCGTGAAAGTCATCAATGATCCGTTCATGTGGACGGCAGACGACAAGTTCTTCGGCGCGGCACTGGCGGAGCGCGTGGGCGTCGCACAGCCGCGCACCGTCGCGCTCCCCAACAAAGAGTATGTCCCCGGGATTGTCCACAACGAAAGCCTGCGCAATCTCAAGTACCCGATTGACTGGGATGGTCTCGTCAACGCGGTCGGCGGCTTCCCCTGTGTGCTCAAAGATGCGCACGGCGGAGGCTGGAAAGAGGTCTACATCGTGCGGGATATGGCAGACCTATGGGACAAGTACAACCAGTCGGGGCTGCTCTCGATGATCTTGCAGGAGTTCATCAAGTGGGATGAATACGCGCGCTGTATGGGGTTGGGGCAGAGCGAAGTGCGCGTGATGCGCTACGATCCGAACCGCCGTTACTACTACCCGGAACACGGTTTCTCTGATGCGATGTACGAGCGACTGTACAACGATACGCTCAAAATATGCCGCACGTTCGGCTATGACATGAATACGTGCGAATTCGCCATTCGTGACGGCGTACCCTACGCCATCGACTTCATGAATCCCGCGCCGGACATGGACGTTAATTCGCTCGGTCGGACGCATTTCGAGTGGATGGTCACACACATGGCGGATATGACCATCCGGTTGGCGCTGTCCACCGAAGAAACGCGGGATCGGTATACATGGGGTGAACTCGTCCGGTCAGCAGAAAAGGCGGTCTGATCATGCTGCTAGGGGCAATCGACCATTACCACAGTCTGTTGGATGACAGCAGCGCCGAAGAAGCCGACTATGTCATGCGGCGCAAGTTGTTAGAGCGCACGTTGTACTTTGGCGAGCGACCGATCTGCACGGTGCTGCGACCCCACTTCTATTTCGCCGAACAGTGGGCGTACTTGAAGCACGAGACGGAAATCCTGCTCAGTGCATTCCGGCGCGCGCACGAGGCGTGCCTCGAAGATGCAGACATGCGCCAGCAGTTGGCGCTGGAAGCCTACGAGGAGCAGTTGTTCAGCCTCGATATCGGCGGCGTCGTGCCATGGACGAGTTCACGCCTCGACTCGTTCTTTCGGGCGGATAAGCGCGAACTCCACTATGTCGAGTACAACGCCGAGACACCCGCAGGGATGGGCTACAACGACATCCTCGCCGAGGTCTTCATGGAACTCGAGCCGATGAAGCGCTTTCAGCAGCATTATCATGTCGAGAATATGACGCTGCTCGGCGACCTGATGTCGTCGCTCGTGCTTGGCTATCATGAGTGGGGTGGAATCGGCGTGCCGCAGATCGGCATCGTCGATTGGCACGATGTCCCGACGCTCAACGAGCATGAAATCATCCGCGCTTACTTCGCCCATCATGGCATTTCGGCAATTCTGGTCGATCCGCGCGATCTGGAGTACCGGAACGGCAAGCTGTGGGCGCGCGATTTCCGCATCGACTTGATCTACAAGCGCGTGTTGTACAGCGAATTGGTGCACCGAATGGGCATGGATAACGCGATCATCAAGGCGATCTGCGATCACGCCGTGATGATCACGAACTCGCCGAGCGCCAAGATGATGGCAAAGAAGGCGAGTTTTGCCTTCATCAGCGATGAGCAAAACGCGCACTTATTCACCGCTGTGCAGCAAAAGGCGATTCATGCGCACATCCCGTGGACGCGCTTGGTGCGCGAACGTAAGACGATCTATCAGGGGCGTGAGGTGGATTTGCTGCCGTTCCTCGCCGATAATCAGGAACGCTTCGTCTTGAAGCCGAACGACGAGTACGGCGGCAAGGGCGTCATTCTCGGCTGGCAGACATCACCGGAGGCGTGGCAGCAGGAACTGAAGCACGCGCTGACCGAACCGTATGTCGCTCAGGAACGCGTCGATTCGATTATTCGTGATTTCCCGTCCGTGATTGATGGTAAGCTGGACATCAGCCCGCGCTTCGTCGATGCAAACCCGTACGCTTTCAATGGGCGCACGGTCTATGGCTGCCTGACGCGGCTCTCGTCGATGGCGCTGCTCAATGTGACGGCGGGCGGCGGGTCGGTTGTGCCGACGTTTCTGCTGCATCGAAAGTAGTTTCTCGTTCAGTCCAAACTCAAATTATGAAAAGATGCTTAGGGGCGGCGCAATCCGCCCCATTTTTGTGCGATCCTTATATTTATTGTTCCCGTAATTAAACTCACTATCGAGGATCACACGTATGCCCATACAACCGGAATGGCAGCCGAAACTCGGCGCGCGCTTTGTTGACGGCGCTGGCAGCTCTTGTGAGTTCGTCGTTTGGTCGCCGCTGGCACGCACCATCGATCTCCATTTGCTCGGCGCGACCGACCGCTTTGTGCCGATGGCACAGATCGACAAAGGGTATTTTCGGGCAGTGGTTGATGGGCTGCCAGCGGGGCAGCGCTACCGGTATCGGGTCAACGAGGGCGAAGAATTCCCTGATCCGGCGGGGCGTTGGATGCCGGAGGGAGTCAGCGGCGCTTCGGCAGTTGCGGCGTCGGACTTTGCTTGGACGGACGGCGGTTGGCGCGGGCTGGACATCGACGACTATATCATCTACGAGCTGCATCTCGGCACGCTTTCGACGGAAGGCACGTATGTGAGTGCCATTCCGCTGCTGGATTATCTCGTGGAACTGGGGATTACCGCCGTTGAGATCATGCCCGTTGCCCAATTCCCCGGCGCGCGCGGCTGGAGTTACGACGGCGTGTATCTATTCGCGCCGCACAACACGTATGGCACGCCGGATGACTTCAAACGTCTGATCGATGCGTGTCACCAGCGGGGGCTGGCAGTGATCTTGGATGTCGTCTACAACCATTTTGGTCCGGAAGGCAACTGCGTCACCAATTTCGCGCCCTATACGACGGACAAGTACCGTACGCCGTGGGGCGCAGCGATCAACTTTGATGACATGCACAGCGATGAAGTGCGCGAGTTCTACATCGAGAATGCCCTGTACTGGATACACGAGTTTCACATCGACGCGCTGCGGCTCGACGCGGTGCATTTCATGTACGATTTCTCGGCAGTGCCGTTCATCGAGGATTTGATCGAGCGGGTGGGGCATTACCGCCAGAGCATCGGACGGAACATCTATCTGATCGCGGAGAGCGATCAAAACTTGGCAGAACTGGTCATGCCGGTCGAGCAGGGCGGTTATGGCATGGATGTGCAGTGGAACGATGACTTTCATCATTCGCTGTTTGCCAACGTCCTCGGCGCAGAGTCGAGCTATCACATTGATTTTGCCGGAATGGAGAAGTTGGTCAAGGCGTACCGGGAGGGCTTCGTCAATACGGGTGGCTACGTCCCGTCGCGCAAGCGCAGGCATGGCAGTTCATCGGCGCATGTGCCTGCCGACCGCTTCATCGTCTTCTTCGATGATCACGATCAAATTGGCAACCACATGCCGGCGGATCGGCTCATCAAAACGCTGACGTTTGAGCAGTACAAGCTGATGGCGGGTGCGGTGCTGCTCGCGCCTTACATCCCGATGCTGTGGATGGGGGACGAATATGCTGAAACCGCTCCCTTCGAGTTCTTTGTCGATTTTCAGGGACGCGACCTGATCGAGGCGGTCCGCACGGGACGCAAGGAAGCGTTCGGACACTTGATCCGCGAGGGTACGGACGTGCCTGATCCGACCGCGCCGGACGTTTTCACCGAGTCAAAGATGAACGTCGAGTTGCGGCACAGCGGCAAGCACCGGGTGATGTTTGAGTTCCACAAGGCATTAATCCGGCTGCGGCGATCAACTCCCGCACTGCGCGTCCCGGACAAGAACCGCATCGAGGTCAGCACATTCGAGTGGACGCAGTTGATCTATTTGCGGCGTTGGTCAGCGGAAGATGCCAGCGAGGTCTTCGCTGTGCTGAATCTTGGCGCGGAGACGCAGTCGGCGGAACTGTCGGTTCCCGTCGGAACGTGGCGACGGCTGCTCAATTCGGCGGATGAGCGGTGGCACGAGGAGTCGG
Organism: Anaerolinea sp.; assembly: GCA_014879865.1. Taxonomy (GTDB): domain Bacteria; phylum Chloroflexota; class Anaerolineae; order Aggregatilineales; family Phototrophicaceae; genus Flexifilum. The sequence goes on along the minus strand of JACSRG010000245.1, from coordinate 7,977 downwards.
ACTTGAGCACACAGGCGGAGGAAACTTCCCTCGACGTTAACGAGAAAGTCACGTTAAGCATTCCCGGCTATAGTTTTGTCGTGTATGGGCGTGAGGTGGCTGCCAATGCGTGATTTCGCCGCCCACGTAGACCAGACCGCCCGCACACTGATCGCGCGGCGGCATATCCCGCGCACGACTTACCGTGTGCAGTTCAACGCGAACTTCACCTTCAAAGATGCAGAAGCCCTCGTTCCGTATCTGCATGAACTGGGCATCAGCGACCTGTACGCCTCGCCGATCCTCAAAGCGTTTCCCGGCAGTTTGCATGGCTACGATATTTGCGATCACAGTCAACTTAATCCTGAACTGGGGACCCGCGCGGACTTCGATCAACTGGTGGAGGCGCTCCACGCGCACGACATGCACCTGATCGTCGATGTTGTGCCGAATCACATGGGGATTGCCGAAAGCTGCAATGCGTGGTGGAACGACGTGCTCGAAAATGGTCCAAGTTCGCCGTATGCCCGCTACTTCGACATTGATTGGCAGCCGGTCAAGCCGGAACTTGCCGACAAGGTGCTGATCCCGATCTTGGGCGATCAGTATGGGCGGGTGCTCGAAGACGGTCAGATCAAGCTCGTGTATCGCGAAGGGGCGTTCAGTCTGCACTACGGAGCGCATGATCTGCCGTTAGCGCCGGGTACGTATGCTCAAATATTGGAGTCGTGCGTGTCGGCGTTGGAAAGCAGGCTGGACACGGGCAGTGAAACCCTGATGGAACTGCAAAGCATTCTGACGGCGGTCGGATATTTGCCCTCGCGCACGGAGACCGATCCCGTCAAGGTTGATGAACGTCGGCGCGAAAAGGAGGTCATCAAGCGCCGGATTGCTGCCCTGTATACGGGGAGTTCGGAAGCACAGACCGCTATCGACGCGGCGATTAGCCGAATCAATGGCACGATTGGCGATCCGGCAAGCTTTGATCTGCTCGACTCGCTCATCGAAGCCCAACCCTATCGCATGGCATACTGGCGGGTGGCGGCAGAGGAGATCAACTATCGCCGCTTCTTCGACATCAATACGATGGCAGCGCTGCGCGTCGAACTGCCGGAAGTCTTCGATGACACCCACCGGTTGATTTTTGAGCTCATCGCGGAAGGGAAGATTTCGGGGCTGCGGGTCGATCACCCGGACGGGTTGTGGAATCCGCCGGAGTACTTCCGCCGCTTGCAGGAACGCATCCTCGTTGACGCCGTGATGCGCGAAGCTGGCGAGGATGCTACCCGCGAGGCGGTCGAGCTGGCGGTGAGCACATGGTGGGATCAGCGCGGCGCGGCGCAGGATGAACGGCAGCATCCGCTGTATGTCGTCGTCGAGAAAATCCTCTCCGAGACCGAACCGCTCCCGCGTGACTGGGCGGTGTATGGGACGACCGGTTACGATTTCATGAACCTCGTCAATGGGGTGCTGGTTGATCGCGATGCTGAGCGCGAAATGACCGCCCTCTACCAGCGCTTCACCGGCGTGCAGACCGCGTTTGCCGAGATGGAACCCGACGCGAAACGCCTCACGATGGACAATTCGCTGTCAAGCGAGATCAATTCGCTGGCGCACCAGCTCGAACGCCTGACAGAAACCTACCGCCATACGCGTGACTTCACCTTGAACGGGCTGCGGTTGGCGCTGCGCGAGGTCATGGCGGCGCTGTCGATTTACCGGACGTACAGCAGTGAAGCCGACACAGTTACCGAACGCGACGTGCGCTATGTCGAAGAGGCGATCCGTACTGCTAAGCGCCGCAACCCCAACATATCCGCAAGCGTGTTCGATTTCGTCCGTGATACGCTGCTGCTCCGCAATCTCGACCGCTTCCCGGAAGCGGATCAGCTCCGGCGTTTCGTGATGCGCTTCCAGCAGATCACGAGTCCGGTCATGGCGAAAAGCATCGAGGACACGTTGTTCTATGTATATAACCGGCTTGTCTCGCTGAACGAGGTGGGGGGAAGCCCCGCCAACTTTGGCATCAGCGTGGACGACTTCCACGCGCAGAATATGCGGCGCTGTCGCGAATGGGGTTACTCGATGCTGGCGACCTCGACCCATGATACCAAGCGCGGTGGCGATGTCCGCGCCCGCATCAATGTGCTGTCGGAGATTCCCCGCGAATGGGGTGACGCCGTCGAAGGCTGGCGGTCACTGAATGCAGGGTACAAGCTGGATGGAATGCCTGATGCCAATGACGAGTATCTGATCTACCAGACTTTGATTGGCGCGTGTGATGTACAGGAAGACCTGAACACCATTCGTGACCGCATCACCGGCTATATGGCGAAGGCGACCAAAGAGGCGAAAGTCCATACCAGTTGGACGAACCCCGATCCCGACTACGATGCGGCGGTTTCGTCCTTCATCACCGCGATTCTTGCTGAAGGCAGTCCGTTTCTGGAGCAATTTCGACCTTTTCAACGCCGGATTGCGTACTTCGGACGCTGGAATTCGCTCAGTCAAGAGCTGCTGAAGCTGACCTCACCGGGGGTGCCAGATACGTATCGCGGTACGGAAGGTTGGGATTTCAGCCTAGTTGATCCCGATAACCGCCGCCCGGTCGATTACGCTCGCTACAGGTCACTGCTTGAGTCGCTGCATGGCGCGATCAATTACTCAGAACTGGTCGCTGTCGCAGACGATGACCGGCTCAAGCTGGCAGTCGTCAAGACAGCGCTGAATTTCCGGCGCGATCACCCGGAATACTTCGTCGAGTCCGACTACGTCCCCTTAGTGACGTTTGGCGCGAAGGCACGACACGTCGTCGCATTCGAGCGGGTGCACGACGGCAACAGCGTGCTGGTCATTGCGCCGCGCCTGCCGCTTACGCTGACCGGCGGCTTAGAAGTCCCGCCACTAGGCGATGTGTGGGGCGATACGGGCGTCCTGCTGGCGTCCGAGCGTGCCTACCGCAGCGTGTTCACCGGGGAAACGCTGAAGGCTGGACAGGTCGCACTTGCAGACGCGCTGCGATATGTTCCGGTTGGATTATTTGAGGCAATGTGAACACGGACGTTACCCGCCTTCGGGAGGAAAGTCGATGAACTCCACCGGGATGTCGTCTGCCAAAAAGTGCTCGGTCTCCGGTTGGTAAAACCGAATCCCGGCGCGGTGGGCTTCGGCGGCGCGCACGGTTAGCAGGATCGGCGTCCCGGCATGGCGCGCGGCGACCTGCGCGGCACGGTCACGGTGGATCGCCAGATGCACGTACTGCCGGCGCTGGTGCTTGAGTCCATCGCGCCGGATGGACTCAATTGCTGCGCTGGTCGTGCCGTGATAGAGAAGGGTAGAGGGGATCACCGGTTCGTAGGTGATATCGCGAACGGCGCTGTGACCGTAAAGCGCCCGGATGCGCCGACCCTGAATCTCGAAGCGCTTCTTGCCGGTCACATCCCCTGCAACCACCTTCAGCAAATCCGCGAGTTGGTACCGGCTGCCGTAGCGTCGCTGGACTTGCGCCCAGACCTGATCAGTGTCGGCGAATCCATGCTCGTCCAAGACCAATCCGAATTGATCCGCCCGATGTCGCAGCAGCGTGGATAGGAACTTCGAGAGCTGAACAAGGTCGGACACGGCTCATAACCCTTCACAAAAGTATCATCTATATCCATTATAGACAGAAACCATTTTTCTTAAAGTTCGCTTATGGTTATCACCATTGGACTGACTTGGCATTAAGCGAGTTGCTAAGATAGAGACTCAGCACGAGCAAAGAAGAGGGATTCAGTTCTTGGCTACACAATCACCTCAGGCGAATATGCGCTGGCTGTGGAGTTATGTAATGCGGTATCGCGGCGCGGTCATCGGATCGCTGGTCAGCGGTTTCATCGGCGGAATTACCGCAGCGCTCGAACCTTACGTGATCGGCATGATCGTCGACCATGTGCGCTATGGCTTCACTCCGTCCACCGAAGCCTACCCGATCAGCGTGTTCTATGACTTCATTCGTACGCGGAGCGCCCCCGGCATGATCTTGCGTGACATTGCCATGCTGATTGGTTTTGGCATTATCACCGTGATCGCCTTCACCTATCAACGCAATTTCAGCGGGACGGTGGCATATTCCGCCCTGTATGATATACGACGCGACCTGTTCGATAACCTGCTCCGTTTGCAGCAGTCGTTCTATCATCACCACGCGGCTGGTGACCTGATCTCGCGGATGCACAGCGACCTCGACACGGCTTGGCGTTTGCTCGTCATGGGTTTCACCCGTTTCGGCAGCGCGTTTTTCACTTTGATCGCAACCTTCGTGCTGCTTGGCTCGATCAACATCATGCTGACGCTGATCGTCTTCCTCGTCCTGTCGGTATCGACGTTCTTTCAAATCCGTGCCGGGCGCAGTCTAGTAAAGGTATACGAACAAGTACAGGAACAAGCCGGGACGCTCTCGGCGCTGGTACAAGACTCGTTCAGCGGCATCCAGACGATCAAGACGTTTGGGCGCGAGAGCGGGGTCAACCGGCGCTATGCCGAAGAAAACGCCGAATACCGCCGTCGCTGGCTGTTCTTCAAGCGGCGTAATGAACCCATCGGGATGCTGCCAAACATGATCAGCCAGCTTGCCGCCGGGATCGTCGTGCTCTTCGGCGGAGTGCTGACGCTGAACGGTCAGCTCACGCTCGGCAATTTCACCCAGTTCTTACTGTACCTCGGCATGATCAGCAGTGTGCTGCTGCACCTCGGCACGATCTACCAGCGCTACCAGCAGACACGCGGCGCGCTGGTACGCATCACGCCGCTGCTCCAGCCTGCCGCGATTGCCGATGCGCCGGACGCGCAGCCGCTCCCCGCGGCGCGCGGCGACATTACGTTCGACCATGTGACGGTAGAACTCGATGGGACGCGCATCCTTGACGATCTGTCGCTGCATATCCCGGCGGGGCAGGTTGTCGCACTCGTCGGAGCGACCGGCAGCGGTAAGACGCTGCTGGTCAGCTTGCTGTCGCGCGTGCTTGACCCGACGGCGGGACGCGTCCTTATTGACGGTCACGACGTGCGCTCGCTGCGCTTGGCTGACCTGCGCCAGCAGATCGCCTATGTACCGCAGTCAACCTTCCTGTTTAGCCAGACATTGGCGGAAAACGTCAAGATGGGCAAGCCGGACATCGGCGCGGAAGCATTGGAACAAGCCGTCGTGATTTCTCGTCTGAGCAACGATTTGCCGCAGCTCCCTAATGGCATGGAAACCCTCGTCGGGGAAAAGGGCGTCATGCTGAGCGGTGGGCAAAAGCAGCGCGTCGCCATCGCCCGCGCGTTAGTTCGTGACCCGGCGATCCTTGTGCTGGATGACGCGCTTTCGAGCGTCGATACGCAGACCGCCGCCGACATCCTCGGTGAACTGCGCCACGTGCTGCGCACACGCACCAGCTTGATCATCGCCCACCGGATCGCGACCGTGAAAGACGCCGACCGGATCATCGTCATCGCCGAGGGGCGCATCATCGCCGATGGCACGCACGAGAGCTTGATCGCGGAGCACGGCTTGTACGCGCGCATGGTCGAACGCGAACTGAAAGAAGACGCGCACAAGGAAGGTGAACATGTCCGCGAGGCTTGAATCCGCTGCCGATACGATTCACGTCAGCATCAGTGACCGCTTCCTCACGCGGATGCTGATCCGCTTCCTTGCGCCGTACTGGTTGCAAATCATGATCGTGTTTGCCATGCTGATCGCGGTGGCGGGGCTGTCGCTGCTCATGCCGCTGCTCATTCAGCGCGCGGTCGATGAGCCGATCCGGCAGGGAAATATCGCGGGATTGATCCCTTACGGAATCGCGTATTTCTCGCTGATCTTCATCATTTTCATCATCCGGTTCGCACACACCTATCTGCTGCAAACCGTCGGGCAAAACGCGCTCGTCAGTCTGCGGCAGGAACTGTTTGAACACATCATGCGGCAGGATATGCGCTTCTTCAACACGACGCCGGTCGGACAGTTAGTCTCGCGCCTGTCGAACGACATCGAGGCGCTGACCGAACTCCTGTCCACCAGCATCGTCGTGCTGGCAAGCAACGTCGTCCAGTTGATCGGGATTGTCGTCGTCATGCTTGCGCTCAATTGGCGCTTGGCGGTGCTCAGCTTGGCAATCATGCCGATCATGGTCGGCGTGACCGTCTTTTTCCGCAAACGCATTCGAGTCGCCGCCACCCGATTTCACAAGCTGGTTGGCGAGTACCTTGCCTTCATCAACGAGCAGTTCAACGGCATGTTGATCGTCCAATTGTTCGGTCGGCAGCAGGTCAGCCGCGAAGGTTTTGCCCACCTCAACCGCCAGCACACCGAAATTCACGGTCGTTTCCGCGATCACTACACCGGCTATGCAGCGGCGCTGCAAATCTTGACGACGGCGGGCTTGGCGCTGGTCCTGTACGGGGGAGGGCAGGGCGTACTGGCAGGGTGGGCAAGTCTGGGTACACTGATCGCCTTCCTCGAATACACGCGCCGCACATTCGAACCGATCGTGCAGCTTTCCGAACAAATCGCACAGATTCAGTCCGCGTTTTCGGCGGGTGAACGCATCGCCAAGATGCTGCATGTCCAGCCAGAAATCGCCGAGGCGGTTGAGCCCCTACGCTTAACGACGACCCGCCACAACTTGACCTTCGATCATGTCAACTTCGGCTACGAACCGGGGCATCTGGTGCTGCGTGATCTCGATTTTCACGTTCCGGCAGGGCAGCGCGTTGCAGTGGTCGGCGCGACCGGAGCAGGTAAAACTTCGCTGGCGGGGCTGCTGGCACGCTTCTACGATGTGAGTGACGGGCGCGTGCTGATCGATGGGGTGGATGTACGCTCGATTGGTTTGCAGGATTTGCGGGAGTACGTGACTGTCGTGCCGCAGAACCCGTACTGCTTTGACGGGACAGTAGCGGAAAACCTGCGCCTGTTCAACCCGGCGATCACCGACGAGCAAATGATCAGTGCGGCAAAGATGGCGTGTGCCGACCGCTTCATCGAGCGATTGCCCGGAGGGTACGATTTCGAACTGCTGCCGGGCGGCGCAAATCTGTCACAGGGACAGAAGCAGCTTCTCGCACTGGCGCGCGCACTGATCCACAACCCGAACAGCATTCTCGTGCTGGATGAAGCCACCAGCAATATCGACACGGAGACGGAAGCGATGATCCAAGAGGGGTTGGAGCGCATCCTGCGTGGGCGCACCAGTCTGGTGATCGCGCATCGCCTTAGCACTATCCGCGAGGTGGATCGGATTCTGGTCATGAAGCGCGGACAGCTCGTAGAAGATGGCACTCATGCCGAACTGCTGGCGCAGAATGGTCTCTACGCGCAGTTGTACCAGCGCCAGTTCCTTGAACTCGAATCGGCGTAACGCGGTATCATAGGGACGCACAAGGAGACAATCGTACATGCGTGTCATTATCGAAGCAGAACATTTCGGCGCGGTCAAAGTCCTGCGTCCCGACGCTTTCCAAGATCATCGTGGTTTCTTTCTCGAAGCCTATCGACAGGATGAGTTCGCCAAAGTGGGTTTGCCGACCAACTTCGTCCAATTGAACCATTCCGGTTCGGTGAAGAACGTGGTGCGGGGGCTGCATTTCCAATGGGAACCGCCGATGGGCAAGCTCATGCGCGTCGTTCGCGGCGCAGCGATGCTCGTCGCCGTCGATATTCGCAAGGACTCGCCAACGCTCGGCGAGTGGGTGGGGGTCGAGGCTTCCGCCGAAAACCGACTTGCCATGTGGGCACCGGCGTCGTTCGCGCGCGGGTTTGCCGTGCGCTCCGATTTCGCTGAAATCGAGTATCTATGTACGGGAACGTATTACGGCGCGAACGAGTCCGGTATTCGCTGGAATGACCCTGAGATCGGTGTCAATTGGGGGGTGGATGAACCGATTTTGTCAGATCGGGACACGACCGCGCAAACGCTGCGCGAATGGCTGGTGCGGAACGCGCCGTCGGCCACGCTGTTCCTGCGCTTCATGGCC
>JACSRG010000510.1 GCA_014879865.1 Anaerolinea sp. | reverse complement strand
GACAGGAGGAGGGGATGCGATCACGATAAGCTGCCCGCAACTTAATTATATTAAGCACAATCCCAGTTATACTCAACAGTAGGGTCTCATGCTGCCGCGTAATAGGATTCAATCATGCGCCGACTCCTCCTGTTCCTCGATTTCGCTGCTCTGCTCGTCGTAAGTCTGTTCGTCACCCCTCCAACTCCGGCGTTCGCCCAGACCACCTGTGAACCCGGCGCGGTGATCCAGCGCGTCGCCCTGTGGAATGGCACACAGGCGAACGAGCGCGTCTTCCCCGCTGGACTAACCACAGACGGACGCTATCTCACCTTCTGGGGCGAAGTCAGCAACTTCATCCCCGACGATACGAACGGCGATATCGACACCTACCTGTTTGATCGCTGGACGTGTACCGCCGAGCGCTTGTCGGTCACATCAACAGGTGAAGACATCCCCGGATTGTATTTGTCGAATTGGACGCAGACTACATCGAACGGGCGTTACAGCCTGTTCACGGCATTACTACATTACAACCCGCCAGCAACCCTCGGCGAATACCATGTTTATCTGCGGGATCGCTGGCTCGGCACGACAGAACGAATCACCTTAGGAACAGAGGACATTGAAGAGTCTGCCGTCATGTCGGACGATGCGCGCTACGTTTACTTCACGACGATGGATGAGATTGACCCCGCCTTGATCTCCGAAGAACGCTTGTACCTGCGAGATCGGTGGACAGGCGAAACCGTCCATATCGCCACCACCCCGGAGGATCATTATTCGACTTGGTACAGGTCATTTGCACTCCAAGCCGTTTCTGCCGATGGGCGTTATCTCCTGCTCAGTTCTGACGTAGCAACGCTCGTCCCAAATGATACCAATGGGAAGCGGGATGCATTCGTCTATGACCGGGTGACGCAAACCTTCCGCCGCATCTCTATGTCAAACGGGGGCGAACAGGGCAACGGCAATACCTATGTCAGCACACTGACCCCCGATGGACGCTTCGCGCTGCTGTATTCGCACGCGACCAACCTCGTTGCGGACGACACGAATGACAGCTTCGATGTATTTCTGGTTGACCTTGCTACCGAACAGATCGAGCGCGTCAACGTCGGCACGGGTGGGACGCAAACGGGCGGGTTTACCGATTCCGCGCCATATGCGGATGTGTCGGATGATGGGCGTTATGTGACGTGGAACAGCTCGAATGACAGCATCGTCCCGAACGATACGAATAACAACATGGACGTATTTGTGCACGACCGCCTGACGCAGCGAACGACGCGCGTCAGCGTGACCGCCGACGGCGAACAGATTCCGTTCGGCTTTGCGGCGTACATCTCCGGCGATGGGCGTTACATCGCCTACATCTCCGAGGCGACCAACCTCGTTCCCGGCGATACCAACAATCGCTTCGACACCTTCATCGTCGATTGGCAGCGGCTTCCCGGCGCGCTTCCTCCCACCGGTACGGCGACCCCCATCGCGCCGACCGGCGTGATCGCCGCAAACCAGCCGACTTTCACATGGAACGCCGTCCCCGGCGCGTCGTGGTACTACCTGTGGGTCAGCGATTGGAGCGGGCATGTCCTCGACCAGTGGTACGACGGCTGGAACATCTGCGCGGGCGACGTGTGCAGTGTCACCCCGCCGATCACCCTGCGCGGCGGCGGTCAGCGCTGGTGGGTGCAGGCATGGAGTTCAGGCGGCGGCTACGGCGCGTGGAGCGCGGAAACCGCCTTCGCCGTGACTCCGTCTGCGCCGACGCCGCTGACCCCCACCGGATCGACTGCCTCCCCGGTGACGTTCCAGTGGTCGGCGGTCTCCGGTGGCGCGTGGTACTACGTCTGGTTGAGCGGCGAAGCAGGCAAGGTCTTCGACACATGGTTTGAGGCGGCAGCCGTGTGCAGTGGATCGACCTGCGCCACGACGCCGATCACGCTGCCGGGCGGGAATTATCGCTGGTGGGTTCAGGCGTGGAATCCCGACGGCGGTTACAGCGCGTGGAGCGGGCAGACCGATTTCAGCGTGCCGCTGCCGCTGCTGCCCGACCTTGCGCCGACCGTTCCCGCCCCGGAGTCCGTGCCGCCGGAAGCGCCTGCCAGTCCGTAGGTCAGGCGATGAAGTCATGTTAGGCGCGCTTTAGGTTTTCATGCTAACCTCTATGTAACATAGTTTTTTATAGAGGTGCAGAGAATGCGCGTCGTATTTGTGGTTTTCGCGATCTGTTTGCTTTTCGCCGTCGGGGTTAACGCGCAGGGGACTACTCTCGCTCCTACCGCCCTTGCGCCGCTCGGCGTCATTACCCCCGACCGGATGCCCACGTTTGAATGGACTTCCATCGGCGCGGGCGCGTGGTATTACCTGTGGGTCAGCAGCCCATCCGGTTACAGCGTGAACCAGTGGTACGACGGCGGGAACATCTGCCAGAGCGGGATTTGCGCCGTGACGCCGGGCATGGTCATCGAAGCGGGCTTGTACCGCTGGTGGATTCAGGCGTGGACGCCCGCTGGCGGCTACAGTGCATGGAGCGGCGAGGCACAGTTCACGGTCATCACGCCGATCCCCGAACCCGCCGCGCCCTCTGGCACGATCAGCGCGGCGCAGCCCACTTTCCAATGGTACGCCGCTCCCGGCGCGTCGTGGTATTACATCTGGTTAAGCAGTGACGCCGGTCATGTGCTCGATCAGTGGTTCGCGGCGGGGACAGTCTGCGGGAACGGCATGTGTTCCGTCGCGCCGATCAGCTTGCCGCCGGGAAATTACCGCTGGTGGATTCAAGCGTGGCAGGAGCAGGGCGGCTACGGCGGCTGGAGCGGCGAAACGGCGTTCAC
>JACSRG010000286.1 GCA_014879865.1 Anaerolinea sp. | reverse complement strand
TTCGGGAGACGGTAAGCGCACACGTAGCCTGAGAAGCTCCCCGCTTTAGCGGGGAGAGTGGTCACTGAGAATCCATGCGATATTGGACGTCAAGCGTGCTTCGAGCGGCTGCACGAGATCATAGCGCACGTCAAGCCACTGCCATTCGTGATGATCGGGCATGGTCACAATGGGGACGTAGAATGGCGCGGTCGAGAGCGGTTCGTCGGTCAGATGTCCGAGCAGCGTGGGCACAGCCGTGAAATCGGTTGGATAACCGCGCGCATCCAGCACGAGTCCGCGCGCGTCCGCCAGCGATGGGATGGCGCGGCTGAGTTCGCCCGCCGTAAGGCGCATCACGTCGATGTACCAGATACCATCTTCCAGCTCGATGATCGTAGCCGGGCGTTCCTCGCGCCAATTCGTACGCAGGCTGCTGTTGGCGCGCACGCTGAACGGGACAACCACATCCCCGGACGCCGTCGTGAGCGTGAGCGTCTCGTTCGGCGCGCCCGACCCCAGCAGACGCAGTGCGTTATAGCTGCCCCACTGCCCGACGGGTGACTCCCGTTCCAGCCGCGCCGCCAGCACGTCAGCCGCGGGCACGCCATCGATAGCGGTGATCACCGTGCCGGGCGGCAGCGGCGAATCATCGCTCAAGCGGGTGGTGACCACCAACTGCCCCTCGATCACGTCCCACGTGAACGGCAGCATATACGCGCCGCCGTCGGCTGTTCCCCCGCCGGAGGTGAAACTGTGTCCGTCGCCGATGCGCGCCATCATCCGCTGCACCGTATACAGGAACGGTTCAGCCGTTGGCTGGAGGACTTCGGTCAAGGCGGTGCGCAGCGCGGCGTCCCACTGCCAGTCGATCTCGCGCCAGTAGGGGAAGAAATGCTGAATCGCGTTCCATGCTTTCGCGAGGATCGCGAACTGTAAGGCTGTGGCGCTGGTTACGCCCTGTTCGAGCGGCGCGGGCGGGGCACTGTGCGGGAGCGTGCCGATGTCGTCGCTGTAGACGGTCAGCGGGATCACTGCCGAAACGCCGCCGCCGAGATCGACCACATACGGTTCAAGGCGCACGGGGATGGTCGTGATCGGCTCGTCGCCAAACACAGGTTCGACGTAATCGACCTCGGCTGCGCCGAGCGGCGCGCGCATCCGTGATCCCTCGACTAGTTGGGCTGTGCGTCCTGCACCTAAGGGAACGTGTCCCCACAGAGTAACCCCCGTCGCCCCGGCAGGTTGATCGATAGTGGTGGGAGGCTCAGCGCCCGTGACGAAGACGTGAACACCCGGCGCGTAAGGCGCGAACCACGCGTTGAGTTCGCGGGCAAGCACAGCCGGATTCTCTGCCGACATACTCGCCTCGACGTAATGCAGGGTGAAGGCGTCCCAATCGGTCTCCGCTGCGACATCGCCGGGGTAGAAGTAGCGCACATCTCCGACCAAGCGAATGAAGGCGATCAGGTTGTCGAGCGGGTCGCGCTGAGCATCGCCGCGAACGAACGGCAGGATAAGCACGAGCAGCAGGAGCAGTTTAAGGCGCTGAAGATTGCTCATTTTGAACCCTCACTTTGAACGCCACCTCTCGATTATCACATGGACGTGAACGATTTGGAGGTAAAATAAGCATCAACAATATGGAGGCTGGACTGAATGGCGGTACAGAACAAACTCTATACAGTGGAAGAATTCGAGGCGTTCCTGCGCGAACCCGATAACCGTGATCGCTTGTTTGAACTCGTCAACGGGGAGATCGTCGAGAAAATGGTGACGTTTGAACATTCGGTGATTGCGTTGGCATTCGGCGCGAAACTGTATAACTATCTTGAACAAAACCCAATCGGGCGAGCAGGGGTCGAAGGCGCGTTCCGCCCCACCGAGGACAGGCGGAATGTGCGTTTGCCCGATATTTCCATCGTCTTGGGTCTGGACAAACCCGTTACGCGGGTGGGTTCTACGCCCTATATGCCCGACATCGCCGTCGAAATCCAGTCTCCCACCGACTCGCCGAAGGACATGCGCGACAAAGCCGATTTCTATCTTGCCAGCGGCGTGCGTGCCGTCGTGCTGGTCTATACGCCGAAGCGCATCGTCGAAGTGTTGACACCTGACTCACGCGACTTGCTCAACGCGGACGACACACTCACGCTCGATCTGCTGCCCGATTTTGCGCTGCTCATCGCAGCGTTGTTCCAGAACGTTTGAAAGGCGGGTGTTTGAATGGATGCGTATCTGAAGACGAGCATTTGGCGGCAGTTTGAGCCGACCATCCTCTACTTGGAACGAACCATGCGCGCGTGCCCGGATCACCTGTGGTGCGCGTCGATGTGGGATACGCGCGACAAGCCGAAAGAAATGGCGCAGGTCTGGTATGTGGCTTATCACGCGTTGTTCTGGCTCGACCTGTACCTGACCGGGACGGAAGACGGCTTTTTGCCGCCTGCCCCCTTCGCGCTGATCGAACAGTACGACGATGGTCCCATCCCGGAGCGCGTCTACACGAAAGACGAACTGCTGGCGTACCTCGATGGCTGCCGTCAGCGCTGCTACGCGACGATTCAGGCGCTCACCGAGGACGCGGCGGAACGGAACTGCGCGTTCGGATGGGGAGAAGTCAGCTTCTTCGGGCTGCTGATCTACAATCTGCGCCATGTGCAGGAACATTCCGCGCAGATCAACATGCTGTTGGGGCAAAACGGGGTCATCACGCCAGATTACCCGACTGTGATCAAGGATGCTGCGCCGTAGTACCTCACCACAGCGGTAATTAGGGTCTGTCTGCAAACTGCCCTCACCCTAAATCCCTCTCCCTCAGGGAGAGGGACTTCACCCCT
>JACSRG010000861.1 GCA_014879865.1 Anaerolinea sp. | reverse complement strand
CGACGACGCCCGGTTCGCGCGCGACGAACAGCGAGTATTGCAATTCGTGATGCGCGCCGAGGCTGGCGTCGGTGAAGTTCATCAGCCAGATCGCCATGAGCGCGTTCCCGTCCGCCGTGCGGATCGGGTGCAGGTCTTCGCCTTGCGTCCACGCGCTGGCGGTCGCATAGGGGAGCGTGCCGCCGATCAGCACGCCGACGCCGTCATAGATCAGGTAGGGCATGGGCGCGCTGCCGGTCGAAAGGGTGATCGAATTGGTGAGGCTGTAATGCTGTAACAGCGGATGATTTCGGGCGGGCATGGTGGACTCACAGGTGGGCAGATCAGTCACGCGATGGGTATAATGTTACCACCCAACACGCAAAGGATACACAGTCATGCCCCCACCCCCGATTCGCACCGACGGCAGCAATTGGTTCGCCGCTAATACGATGCGCGTGCGCGTCCCCGCCATCATCCGCGAGGCGCAAACGCTGACCGCCGTCCCCAGTTGGCTGTACGATGGACTGGAACGGCTGCGCGAGTCGATCTTGAACGATGAGCCGATCCCCATGCTGCCCGAAAGCTCGCCCGATTACGATCTCTGGTTGGAGGCATTCGCCACTCACGAGGGCGAAACGTGGCTGAACGCGGAATGGTTCTACGCCGAGGTTTACACCTACCGCCTGATCGTCGAAGCGGTCAAGTGGCACCGTTCCGGGATCGACCCGTTTTTGCCGAAGAAGCACCGCGAGATCGCCGGGGACAACATCAAGCAGGCGATTCAGCAGGCGGTGAGCGTTCCACCGGATAATCGCCTGAGCGATCTGCTGCTGGCGGCGCTGTGGGGCAACCGCGTCGATCTCAGCTACGCGGTCGGTACGACGCACGGCGCGGCGACCGATGACGATCTGCTGGCGGATGACCGCGCCGCCGTGATCGAGTACCTCAAGGGACGTTCACCGGGGCATATCCACCTGATCCTCGACAACGCCGGGACAGAATTGGCGCTCGATCTGCTGCTGACGGATGCGCTGTTCGACATGGCGGAACGGATCACGCTGCACGTCAAAGATCATCCGACGTTCGTCAGCGACGCGACGCGCGCCGATGTGCTGGCGTTCCTCAACGAAATGGCGGGGCGCGGGTCGATCACCAAAGGCTACGGGGCGGCGGCACGCGAAGCGGCAGATCGCTTGCAGGCGGCGATTCTTGAGGATCGCCTGCGGATCGAGCCGGATCGCTACTGGAACAGCCCGTATTTTCTGTGGCAGATGCCCGGTCGGCTGACATGGCAGTTTGACGAAGCCGCGCTGGTGATCGTCAAGGGGGATGCGAATTATCGCCGCATGACCGGGGATGCGCTGTGGGAACCGGCGACGCCGTTCGCGGACGTGGTGAGCTACTTCCCCGCGCCGCTGGTCGGGCTGCGGACGGGCAAAAGCGACACCATCGTCGGTTTGCGCCCCGGCGTGGCAGAACGGCTCGACGCCGAACAACCCGATTGGCGCGTCAACGGCAAGCACGGCGTGATTCAGTTCAAACCGTAACCCGCCTCCATCTTCATTACTTACGGATTTACCATCTTCAGTTTATCTAGATTTCGCTGATTGCTCACCCATGACTCATCCTGCATCGTTACGTTATCTTGCGTAACGGTCGCGACCCGCTTACGACGAACTCGAACGTGTTTTAGTGTAAGCCCCTAGGAAAATGGAGAAACGCTGCATGAAGAAGTTGTTCGTAATCCTGTCCGTACTCGCTTTGTTCGCCCTCGCTGCTGTACCCTCATTCGCTCAAGATGAAGAACCCACGATTGCCGAACTCGTCGTCGCCAGCACCGAAGCCGAAGCGCCTGAATTCACCGTCCTGCTCGCGGCAGTCGGCGCGGCTGACCCCGGTTTCCTTGAACTGCTGTCCGACCCCAACGCCAACGTGACCGTTTTCGCCCCGACGGATGCCGCTTTCACGGCAGCGCTCGAAGCCCTCGGCTTGACGGCGGAAGAACTGCTGGCGGATACCGAAACGCTCAACCGCGTGCTGGCGTACCATGTCGTCCCCGGCGCGTATGATGCCGCCTCGGTCGTGGCGCTCGACGGCGCGCTGATCGGTACCTACCTGAACGAATCGCCGCTGACGATCTCGGTGGAAGGCGATGCAGTCATGGTCAACGAGTCGACGGTCGCCGCGGCGGATGTCATGGCGTCGAACGGCGTGGTGCATGTCATCGACAGCGTGCTGCTGCCCCCGGAATCGATGGAAATGAGCGACGACATGATGGCAGAGCCGACCATGAGCATCGCGGAAACCGTTGTGGCGGCGACCGAATCGGATGCCCCGCAGTTTGCCACGCTGTTGGCGGCGGTCGCTGCGGCTGACCCGATTGTGCTGGACAGCCTGACGAACTATGGTCCGTACACCGTCTTCGCCCCGACCGATGAAGCCTTCGCGGCGGCACTCGAAGCGCTCGGCTTGACGGCGGAAGAACTGCTGGCGGATACCGAAACCCTGACGGCGATCCTCGCCTACCATGTCGTCCCCGGCAAGTTCTCGGCGGAAACCGTCGTCGCGGCAGCGGGCAGCATGGATGAAGGTGTGAATGTGGCGACCCTGCTCTCCGGCACGACCGTGAGCATCACCACCGACGGCACGAACGTTTATGTCAATGACGCGACCGTGATCGCCACCGATGTCTTCGCGACCAACGGCGTGATCCACGTCATCGACGCGGTCATCCTCCCCCCGATGGAATAGGGCAGCCGTATTCACTACGCATGGGACGAGGGGTGCGAGTGCCTAAAAACTTAACCCCCTTCCCAACCTTCCCCCGAATTCGGGGGAAGGCGCAAACA
>JACSRG010000461.1 GCA_014879865.1 Anaerolinea sp. | reverse complement strand
TGCCGTCGGCGCTGACCAGATGCGCCCACAGCATGGGTGAGGATGTATGCGGTTAAGGTGTGGTTAGATCAGCCGCGACTGCGGCAGCGAACTAACATCATTTGACCTGTCCTCCAACATACGGCGACCATCATAACACAGGTTTTGGCAAATTGATCCAGCAACCGCGTGTGCATCAATCCGTAGATCAGGATAAGATACAAGCATGAGACAGGATTTACAGTACGAGTCATGATTAACGCACAGCTTATTCCACACCCGCAAGGGTATCAGCGACTGCTCTTGAGAGTGCCATTGTGGATGTACCGCGCTGGCATGGGCGAAGTCGCCAACAGCGCCAAGCTGATGATCCTCACGACGCGCGGACGCACATCGGGCTTGGCGCGGCATATCCCCATCGAGTACCGGCGGCACGGCAGCAAAATCTATGTGATCTCCGGTTGGGGCGAAACGCCAAACTGGTATCAGAATCTCCGGGCGCACCCGGAAGTCAGCTTGCAGTTGGGCAAGCAGCGCATCGACGCGCGCGCCAGCGTGGTGACGAATCAGGGCGAAATCTTGCGCGTGCTGCATTTGTTCCGCCGCACCGCGCCGTTCGTCTATGACCCGATGCTGGCGCGCATGAGCGATCAGCCGTCGATCACGCCCCGGACGCTGCCCGACGTGAGCGACCGCTTCACCATTGTGCGCTTCGACCCCATCGCGGCGACATCGGGCTTGACCAGCGTACCCACCGATTACGCGTGGGTCTGGTTCGCGCTGATCGTGGCGGGGCTGCTCACCGCGCTGATCCTCGCCTTGGTGCGCCCACGCTCGACATGACCGAACAACTTCTGCGTCAGGTACGCATTGCACTACAAAACGGTGACATCCCCACCGCAATTGATGGCTTGGAACGCGCCGCCGTCGCCGCATCTGAAGCGGGCGACCACGCCAGCGAAGGGCGTCACCTCGGCAACCTCGGCTTGCTCTACCGCCGCATCGGCATGAAAGAAGAAGCGCTCATAGCGTTTCACCGCGCGCTGCTCAGCGCCCGCGCTGACGGCGACAGGCTGACCGAAAGCGGTCTGCTCGGTAACATGGGGAACATTCTGCGCGAGATCGGGCGCTACGACGACGCGGTGACGCACTTGGGACAGGCGCTCACGCTGGCGCAAGCGGTGGACGATCAGCGCGGACGCGGCATCTGGCTGGCGAATCTCGGTCTGGTCTACGACGATCTACACCGCCCGGAAGACGCGATCCCGCTGCACGAGGAATCGGTCACGCTGGCGCGGACATTCCGCGATCAGCGCGGCTTGGCGGCGCGCTTGAGCAACCTCGGCAACAGCTATGTCACGCTCAACCAGCTTGAGGCGGCGATCCCGCTGTTCGAGGAAGCCGCGCTCCTCTTCCGCGATCTCGGCGATAAAAACGCGCTGGCGCAGCGGCTCGGCGTGATCGGCAACCTGTACGCCACGCTCGGACGCGCGACCAAATCCCGCCGGGCGCAGCTCGATTTTTTCCGCAAGGCGCTCGATCACTACCAGCGGACGCTGACGCTCGCGCGCGAGATCAACGACCCGGTCAGCGCGGCGGAACTGCTGCGCGCACTCGGCAGCCTGCGCTTGGATGTCGGGGATCGCGAAGGCGCGCTGGCAGATTTCGAGCGCGCGGTCACGCTGTACACCACGCTCGGACTCACCGACAGCGCCGCCGCCATCCGCGCGTTGATGGAGGATGAATGACGTTTCGCGTGGCACAGCGTCTGCGCGGCGTCCGCTTGAGGCGCAATCCGTTCGTGCTGCATCCCCCGGTCGCGCTGGTTGTGCGCGCCGAGCCGGTGATCACGCTGCAAACGCTGATCGCCGCCTCGCGTCCCTCAACTGACCGCTTGCATCTGCGCAACCTGTTCCACGACGGGCGGCGCTATTACGTCCAGCCCCGCCAGAACGGCTTTCGCATCACCAGCGACACGCGCCAATTCTGGGGCGGTCGCCGCCGCCGCACGGGAGTCGCCGCTGCGGTCTTCGGCGCGGTCTCCACACTCGACAGCGACAATTCGATCACGTCGATCCGCCTGACGACGCGCCTCCATGCGCCCTACGCGCTGAGTTCGATCCTGCTCCCGTCATTCATCGGCTCGATTGTGCTGTATATCCCGTGGACGACGCCGCTCAAGGCGCTGCTGATCGGCGGCCTGTTCGGGCTGTCATGGTTCGGGTATTGGCTCAACGCGGCGCTGCAAGTCAACGAGATGATCTACTTTGTGCGCAAGGCGCTCGAAGACCTGCCCCCCGGCGAACTGGTCGAATTGGGCGCGACCGTGCCGCACGTCGTCAACTCGCCGCGCGACGATTTCCGCGCCGAGTGGCAAAAGTTCTACGATCAGCAGACGGGCGGCTAAAATCCGCCCAAAGTCGCTTGCATATCATAAAATTGAGCGTAAGATGAAATTAGTATAGTTTCTCTCAGGAGGGTTCACGATGAAGAAAATCTTCGTCACCGGGCTGCTGCTTGGGGCATTACTGCTGGTTACCACCTTCACTGTTCTCGCCTTGGGTCCCGCTCCGAGTTGGCAGCTTACACAAGCCCCTGCCGACGTTTGCTCCGGGGACAACATCTCCATTCCGGGAGTAGAAATCAACGCGCCGAATCCGGCATCCGAACGCGGCACATTGACCGCTCCGGGTTTCCCTAATCTCGGCTTTACCCAAGACACCAGTTTCACAGGCGTGGGGACTTACGGATTCACCGTCTTCACCGACCCGTTCGTACTCCCCGCCAATACACAGCTCACGCTGTCGGTGACGACTTACGCGGGCGCGAATTACACGGGCGGCGTAGCCTACGTCA
>JACSRG010000859.1 GCA_014879865.1 Anaerolinea sp. | reverse complement strand
GTATTATACTGATCCGTAAGAAGTATCAGTTTGATGCGGAGGTTTTTTTCCTCGTTTGAAAACAGGGTTCGACTTTGCGCAGCCCTGATGCATGCGCCGCCGCCCGGCGGTGAAAGGACGAAGCACACTATGCGTATTCGCCTTCTATTCGTCTCTGTTCTGCTCCTCACCTTGTTCGTAACGCTGACCGCCTGCGGTGGAAGTGCCGCCAGCCCCACTGCCACCAGCGCACCCGCCGCTACCCCCGTGCCAGTCGAACCGACTGCCCCCGCCCTGCCAACACTCGATCAGACGGTCACGAGTGAGAACGGCGTCTCCGTCAGCTATCCAAGCGGCTGGCTTGATCCGGTGGCGACAATTGGGATCTTCCTGTACAACAACGCGGATGGTCAAGCGACCATGAACTTCATGCGGGCGCGCGTCGGCGGCATGGCGTTCCAGATCAACATGCAGCCGAACAGCAGCGAACGCACCCCCGACGAATTGTTCGACTTCACCTTTAATGGGTTGATCACGGGCTTGAGCATCACGCCCGCCGCCAAAGAGACGATCACTCTCGACGGCGTAGAGATCATCAAATCGGTCAGCGCGAACACGACCGCCGGATCGGAAATCGCGCTGTATACGGCACTCAAACCTGTGGAAGATGGGTTTGTGACGTTCATCGTCTACCTGCATCCGAATGATGTCGAAGCGCAGACACCGTTGATCGAAGCCATGCTCGCCAGTTCCGATTACAACCGTCCGTAGAGACAACGTTCCTATAAACGGGGTAGGGGCATGATATATCATGCCCCATTGCGCGTCCCCGCAAAATTGACCAGCCCCGCGCGGCGGCGTACAATTCGGGCAGCATCGCGACTCAGGGACAGCGCCTATGCACTTCACACAAGCGATCCGATCCGTGCTGCCCGTGTGGCTGGCGCTGTGCGTCAGCGCGCTGATCCTCGGCGTTGCGCTCGAACGGATGCCGGGTGTCCTCGAAGGCGAACAGTACTACCCGGCGACATGGACGGCAAACCTCGCCCATTTTGATCCCCATGCCTACCTGCTCGTCGCCGAACAGGGCTACGGCGCGGAAGGGCGCGGCTTGCAAAGCAGCGTCCGCTTCCCACTGTTCCCCTTCCTGACGCGCGTCGCCATCCAGATCACCGGGTGGGATGGTTACACGGTCATGTTCTGGCTGACCAAAGCCGCGCTGTTGATCGGCTTGATCGGCGTGTGGCTGCTGGTCGAACGTTGGCATGACTCCGAACAGGCAGATCGCGCCGTGCTCTATGTCAGCTTTCCGCTGTTGGGCAGCGGCTACACATGGCTGATGTCCTACCCCGAAGCGCTGCACCTCGCGCTGTGGACGGCGGCGTTTCTGCTGCTGCTAAACCAGCGCTGCTACCTCGCCGGGTTGATCGCCGCCCTGACGATGTGGAGTCGCCCGCAAGCCGTCGCCCTCGTGCCGACCTTCGCGCTCATGCTGCTGATCGAAGCGCTGCGCGAACACGGCTGGCGCGGACTGCTCACCCCGGCGTTGTGGACGCGCGGTCTGCTGGTCTGCGGACTGCCCGCCCTCGCCTACAGCGCGTGGTTGTGGCGCATCAGCGCGATCACCGAAGTGCCGTTCAGCCCGTTCACATCGGTGTTCGGCTACGGGCGCGAATTGATCGGCGCGCCGTGGCAGCCCGTCATCGACCTGCTCACGACGCCCTTCCGCTTTCCCGACCGCGTGCTGACGTGGGAAGTCCAGTTCGCCCTGTGGCAGGTGACGCTCACGCTCGTGCTGCTCGCCGTGCTGATCGTGCTGGTGGCGCGTCAGCGGGTACCGTTCGCGGCGCTGGCATTCACGATCTTCTCGCTGCTGCCCGCACTGAGCACCGGAACGACTTCCATCGGACGCTACGCGCTGCTGACGTGGATTCCCATCGCGCTGATCTACGTGATCCCGAAGCGCTTCGACCGCGCCGTCATCCCGGTCGGCGTGGCATTCTCCATGTTGACCTTTTTCGTCCTGAACCTCAGCCGGGGGATGATCCCATGAGCCGGAATGTCTTGATCGCGGTGATCGCGACGATCATCGTCGGGTTGATCGCCCTGTTCATGTTCGCGGGGGCAGCCCAACCGCTCGGCGAACAGGGACGCACGGCGCAGCGCTGGATCGAGGCGCTGTGCGCGGAAGATGTCGAAACCCTCTGGACGCTCTCCGCGCTGCCCCCCGACTACGACCGCACGTTTTTCGTGGAACGCATCGGCACGTATCTCCGATCCGGCGAAGTGCCGTTCCCGTGCGTCGGGCAGGTGAATTTCAACCTCGTGCGCGACATCGCCGTGCCGTCGGAGTTGAGCGCTGAAGTCACGCGCGCGGTGCAGTTCTCCGATGTGGAGCTGCAAGGGACGAACGCCGAGACCGCCTACATTCCACTGTGGGCGTATCAGTTGACCGGCGGCGAGTGGCGCATCTGGGCGGGCGTGTTCGGCGCGGCGCGCGCGCGGGCGGTCGGCTACGGCGAACTTGCGCCGATCCTCGACAGCAACGGGCGCAGCGTCGGCTCGATTCAGATCATTCCCCCTGTGCAGGTCTATGCGTCCGGCGGGGGCGCGCTGCTGGCGATCCCCGTGCGCCTGACGACACTCTCGCGCATCTGGGAACGATCCGAGGCGTATCTCTACGTCGGTCAGACGCCCGCGCGCCGCATCGATCAGGTGTGGACGCTGCCGGAAGAATGGCGCGCCGATTTTCTGCCGCCGTCGGGCGGGTACATGCCGCAGAACATCCAGCAGACCGGGCGGCTCTGGTTCAGCGTGAGCGACCTAAACGCCCCGATCACCCTCGCCTTCACCGCGACCACGCC
>JACSRG010000649.1 GCA_014879865.1 Anaerolinea sp. | reverse complement strand
CCTGATCGAGGCATCGCTCATTCACCCTCTCCACTGATTTCTACGGATCGAACAAACCAGCCTGCTGCATCGGTCGGAGGTCGTCCGGCGTCCAATGGACGACCGGGCAGCCGGACGCTTCCGCCAGTGCCTCCGCCACGACCCGGCGGTGACAGGTTGTAATATCGGCGCAGGCACACAGCAGGACGATGCTCACGCCCTTCTCCAAGAGCGGCAGCACCTGTTCGATCCCAGCGGCGACATCGACGAGCTCGATCCCGCCCTGTTTGTAGAGCCGGTTGCCGAAGGCGTGAACGTGGCGATAGTGATCGCCGAGGCGTTTAGCGAGCGCTCCCTTACGCCATGCGGGGTTCGGGCTGTAGGGGTTGAAGCGGGTGTCGATGACGATCAGCTCGTCGCGCCGGATGACGGTTTCGAGGTCTTCGATCTTCACTTTGCTATAACCGAGGGTGTAGATGGTGGCGTGCATACTTCCTGTACTCCATTTGTTAAGTTGACCTGTCCATTCGCCGTATTACTATCGCTGCAGGAAATAAACTCAGGCGATCCAATGGTAAGCACATTCCAATTCGGCACAACTGCAATCCCCTACTCTCTGATACGGCGGAAGCAGGCAAAAACCATCAAAATCGCTGTGGAGATTGAAAACGGCATTGAGGCCATCATGCCACATAGCGAGAGTCGCGCTGGCTGTGACATCAGTTTCTTACTCGCAAAAATGAAACGTGGCTGAGTTTGCGTCCCCAGCCAGGACGATGAAATCATGCGCTTTCCGGTTGTGGATAGCCATGCCGTTCCAGAAACACCTGCGCGAACTCGTACTGCACCTCCGCCCTCAGCGGCAGCACGTAGCGCTTGTGCCAGCGGAACTTGTCCGTCCGCAAAATGCTTGCCGCGTCGGTGCGGTTCACTTGCGTCGTGATGAAGTACAGCGCGACCAAGTGCTTGGGCGAATGCTCGTACTTCGCCGCCAGCTTGACCATGATCCGCTCGATGTCGATGCGCATGTCCACATCGGTTGCCCATGCCGCCCACCGCTCATCGTGATCCGCTTCCAATCCGGTGATGGCGTGTTCGTCCGCTGTGTCGTGCCAGTCGTCGGTGATCAACTCGTCGAGACGGTCGTAACGCCCTTCCCCATAGCGCATACTCGAAATCTTGCAGCGCGCCAAAATGAAAAACACCGCCTGTCGGCGGGTTTTCTGGGCGAGAAAGTCGGGCTGCTGGGTCAACGTCTCCCACAAGACCATGAACCCGATTTGTAGACAGTCGGGCAGTTCGTGCGGACGGATGCCGAAATTCTTCATCACATTCGAGGCATAGAACGCGAGGTTATCGTAAATCTGGTCGAAGGTCTGATAGCCCGCCCATGTCGTCGGGTAAACGGGGGTACGCGGATACGGACGAATCTGGCTGCGAAACTCAGAAGTCATGGTACACACTCCCTCTCAAGCTGGAAAAGTCCAGCGCGTCGAGCGCAACCGCTCAACCACGCGGGACAGCGCAGAAGGGGGTGACTGTCCAGCACGAGCGCAGCGAGACGCAGGGGTTCGGCAGTCCCGCCCAAGGGGTGGTACTGGCGTACCGCTGCGGGCGCTGGACAGGGGGTTCCCTCGCGCTGTACGCTCGCCGCGTCGGCGGTTGTGCGAGAGAGGGAAGTTCGTGTCTCAGTGTCTCAACTGTCTCACCCCCCGATTTGCCCAATCGAGCGCAAAAATACACATAGTGGTGTTTTTCTGTATTTTTTGCAGAAGCGTGTGTCTCAGGTTGAGACACCTGTGCCAGTTGAGACACCCGCAAAGGATCGAGCAGGTTGGAGAATCAAAAGAGACTCATCAGGATGAGTCTCAAGTGTCTCAACTGTCTCAACCTTCTTTTGCGGTGTTGGGCGCTTTCCACGATGGGGATAACCGCAGGCTGTCTCGGGTGTCTCAACTGTCACACCCCAACGCGGTGCAGGTGAGTTCCCAGAAGCGCGCTCTGCCCCCTTTCACCCGTTTCTGCACGCTCAAGTTGCTGGTACCGGACTGCAAGTGACCGTCCTCACGCAGCTGCATGCCAATGGCGGTCACACTAAAGCGCAGCGGATGCACCCGGCACACTTCACGGTGCGCGATCTCCGGCAGAAGGTAGATCGACCCCGCTTCGCGATAGCCCACGACCGTCACGCCGGGCGGATAGTCGCGTGGGCTGCTCATGTCGTCGTCGATGACCACCTGTCCTCCGGCGATCAGCTGCCCCAGAATGTCGAGAAACACATGACTCGCCCGCTCCTGCTGGACGGCGCGCACCGTCTCGACGACCACATCCTGCCACGCGGGTAAAGCCTCATCCGCCTCCTGCTCCGTCAAGAACTCGCGCAGCAGTTGATACACGGTGACCAGCACCGCCCAGTTCCCGGTGATGCGTCCGCTGTGCGCCTGCGCTCCGAGGCTCGCCCGCAGCTTGGCGCGATAACCCGCGTCATTCTGCACATAGCGCGCAGCGAGATCGCCGGTCAAGGTTCCCGCATCGGCTTTCGCCGCCATCCACTGAGCGAACTGGGCGGTAAAGGCGGGCAAGTGGGGACGCTGCGCCTCGGCGGCAGCGAGTGCTTTCCCCTGCGGATCGCGGCGCTCCCACGGCGGGATCTCCAGGACCAGCATCCGCGACAGGATCGAGGCTTCGCCCTCAATCGTCGTTTCTCCCGTCGAGAGCAGCAATCCGCGACAGGGACGTTCCTGACGGAGCTTGGCTTCCCGGGTCAGCCGTCCACGCCCCATCTCCCGCGAATAGGATTGCAGGAAACGGGTGAACGTGCGCTCATCCGCGTAACAGGTCTTGTAGTCATCGACCCAGTAGAG
>JACSRG010000858.1 GCA_014879865.1 Anaerolinea sp. | reverse complement strand
TTCGCTTTCCAGCAGTTCGATCAGGCTTTCGCGCACGCCGACATCCAGCGGAGCCATATCCAGCACGGTTGTCAGAATTTCGCGTGAGCGATCATTTTCCCCGCGTGACAGGTACGTGCGGGCGATCACGTTGTACTTGGTGATCGCATTACGGATGCGCCCCTCGCGCATCATGATTTCCGCCATGCGCGTGTGCAGCGGCAGATACGTCGGGGCGAATTCGACGGCAGAGTGCGCCTCGTCCATCGCCAGCGTGAACAAGCCGCGCCGCACATAGCGGTCGATGATGGCGATGGACTGCGCGAGGCGATCCCCTTCCGGCGCGGTCAGGAAGTCGATCACGCCGCGTTCGCCCTGTTCGCGTAGGATTTCCTCAAGCTGGCGGCGCGTATCCGTCAGCCGGACTTTCCAATCTTTGCCTTGCAGCATATCGACCAAGCGCTGGTTGATCGCCTGTATGCTCTCTTCGGTGACTTTTTCGAACATGCTGCCCAAGCGGCGGTAAATCGAGTTGAGCATTTGCTGCTCATCCTCGT
Source organism: Anaerolinea sp. (assembly GCA_014879865.1). Lineage (GTDB taxonomy): Bacteria > Chloroflexota > Anaerolineae > Aggregatilineales > Phototrophicaceae > Flexifilum. The sequence continues at coordinate 2,312 of JACSRG010000858.1, read as the reverse complement.
CAATCGCCAACTGCGTATCGACCAACTGCAAGCACTGAAGCAAGAAGCGCGTGGCTTGGCGCTGTTTCTTCGCCGTGAAGTATGCCTGTCCGATCCCGTGATATGCGCCCGCCGCCATCTGCGGGTGATTCGTCGCCTCGGTCAGCGGCTTGATGCCGTCTTCGCCGCGCCCCGTGAGTACCAGCAGCCCGCCGAGATTCATCTTGATCGCCGGGTGCTTATATTTGGCGTCGGCACGGGTGTAAGCCGCAATCGCCTCGGTGTAGACAGTCTGACGGTGCGCTTCCATCGCCGCCAGCGCATCCCCGGCAACTGCCATCGTTTCGCCTTCCATGATCGCGGCGGCAAGCATCCCCAGCGCGTAGGACATCGCCTCGCCGATGGGACCCAGCGGATCGGCGTCTCCCGGCTTGGCGACGCTTTTCTTCTTGCCATCCTTGTCGAAGCGTTCGGATTTCGCCGCCGTCTCTGTGCCGGTCGCATCATCGGAGGGCGGCAGGATTTCGCGTCCCGATTCGAGCGCGCGAATCGTGTTGAGCACCTGCGGGCTGTTCTTGTCGAGCCGCAGCGCGCGCTGCGCCGCCTTGATTGCCGTCTCGGTGTTGTTGATGCGGCGATAGTTGAATGCCAGCGTCAGGTATTCGCGGATTGCCTTCTTCTTGTCGCCGATGCGCTCGTAGGCTTGCGCCAGCTTGGCGTGAATCGGAATCAAACCGGGGGTGAGCTTAGTCGCCCGCTCCCAGTTGCCAATCGCCTTATCGAGGTCACGCTGACTCAGGTAGACTTCCGACACGTTGATATACTGCTGTGCCGCCTCGCGCAAGCGACCGAGCCGCTCCAGCACATCGGCGCTTTTCTCAAGCGGAATCGGATCATCGGGGGCGAGTTGGTGCGCGCGCGTGTAGACTTTGAGCGCGTCCTCCAACCGTCCGAGTTCGAGCAGTCCCAAGCCGAGATGAATGTGCGCTTCGGGGTCTTCGGGAAATTCCTGAATCGCTTTCCCGTAGGATGCCACAGCCAGCGCCCATTCTTGATCCCATGCGGCGTTGTGACCGGCATTCATCGCTTGATCGTAGGCTTCACGGTTTCCGGGCATAGATTAATCAACCCATCAGTGTCACTAGTACAGCTTTTTGAGCGTGGAGGCGATTTTCCGCCTGCTGGAAGATCGCCGAATGTTCGCCATCGGCGACGCTGTCGGTGATCTCTTGTCCGCGATGCGCCGGAAGACAGTGCAGTACAATCGCATCCGGCGCAGCGAGCGCGACCAATTCATCATTGACCTGATACGCTTTGAAGACCTCGACCCGCTTGGCGGTTTCGGCTTCCTGCCCCATGCTCACCCACGTATCCGTGTAGATCACATCCGCGCCGCGCACCGCTTCCATCCGGTCGTGCATCATCTCGATCTTTACGCCGTTCTTCTCGGCGATCTGCGCCGCACGATCCACCTCGATTTCCGGCAGTTCGTACCCCGGCGGCGTCGCAATCGTGAAGTGGATGCCGAAATGCGCGGCGGCTTCCATCAGCGATGCGGCGACATTGTTGCCATCGCCCACGAACGCGATTCGCAGTCCGTCGGTTCTGCCGAAGCGTTCGCGAATCGTCAGGATGTCTGCCAGCGCTTGGCACGGGTGACTCGCATCGCTCAACCCGTTGATCACCGGGACGCTGGCATAGCGCGCCAGATCGATGACATCCCGGTGGGCAAACACGCGCGCCATGATCCCCTGCACGTAGCCGGAGAGGACGCGCGCTACATCGCCGACGCTTTCGCGTTTGCCCAACCCGATCTCATCGGGCGCGATGTACAGGGCATGACCACCTAAGTGCTGCATTGCCATTTCAAACGAAATGCGCGTGCGCAGCGATGGTTTTTGAAAGATCATCGCCAGCGCCTTCCCCTGCAAAATCGGACGATTGCCGCCGCTGCGCCATTCGTCCTTGAGGGTCAGTGCGAGGTTCAGAATTTCCCGGAGGTCTTCAGAAGACCAGTCACATAGATCGATGAAGTGTCGCATGATGGTTTATTGGTGAAAAGCACGAGTTTCATCTTCCGAGTATAGCACCGTTACGCATTTCATACACAAAGTTTGCGAAAATCATCACCGCAGAACACGCCGCGAATGACACCTGCCGCCCGTGTCTTGTGAATATATTCACCAATTCTTTGAACTCGCAGGTGTGTTTATGATCAACTATGGTTTAGGATTTTTTGTTTTCTCTAAGAAGCCATATGAATATTCAATCGCAACCCCTCACTCTGCTTGCTACGCAAGCCGTCCCTCTCCCCGTTCACGTGGGAGAGGGGG
>JACSRG010000334.1 GCA_014879865.1 Anaerolinea sp. | reverse complement strand
CGTGTTTGCGCCTTCCCCCGAATTCGGGGGAAGGTTGGGTAGGGGGTTTCTTAACGAACTCAGCCCCAGAATCCGCCCGTAGATGTGCTCCGCGAGGAGCGTCTGGCGCAGATTATGCCCCCACAGCAGCGGCTTGACCCCGCCGAAGCGCCGCTCGACAAATTCCGCCAGCAGACTCAACGTGTGATCGGCGCTGTCGTGCAGGTACTCATGGCGGATCGCCGCCGCGCGGTACGAGCAGAAGCCGCCCTGACATGGTCCCATGCCCACGCGCAGATCGCGGCGCAGATCGTTGAGCGTGACGACTTCGCCGCCGCGCAGCGCCTCGACGATCTGCGGCTGCGTGACGATCTCGCATTCGCAGATCAGCGAACCGGGGTTTTCGCCGTGTTCGATGCCATCCAAGCGCCCGCGCAGATGATGGTAGCCGGATTTCGATCCGCTGTGCGCGGGTGGGATCGGCGTGGTGGCGGTGGTGCAGGGCGCGGTCACGCCGAGCTTGGCGCACGCCATATCCGCTGCGCGTTCCGCCATCAGCCTAAACGTGGTCAGCTTGCCGCCGAGGATGCTGATCATGCCTTCGACCCCGTCGATCTCCGCATGATCGAGCAGCGAGAAGGTGCGCTTCGCCCCGCGTCCATCCGACGCTTGACCGGGGTCGTAGAGCGGACGAACACCGCCCCATGCGCGCAAAATACGCGCGCGGCTGATCCCCGGCGTCATCGCTTCGGCTTCATCGAGAATGCGGGTGACTTCCCACGCCTCGACGCGGGTATCGCCGGGATCATCCGTCTTGACCGAAGTCGTGCCGATCACGCTGACCGTGCCGACCGGGACGAAAATATCGCCGTCTCCCGGCGCGCGCAGCTTGTTGATCACCGTGTTGACCCAGCGGATGTTATACGCCAGCATCGCGCCGCGACTCAGCTTCATGCTGATCGGTGCACCGGCTTTCGCGCCGATCTCGCCCGCCCAAGGTCCCGCCGCGTTGATGACGACGGCGCACTCGACCTCGACAGATGTGTTGGTGCGCAGATCGGTCAGGTTCGCGCCGACGATGCGGTCTGCCTGCTTGCGGAACGACTCGACGCGATGATAGGTCAGGAACTGCGCGCCGTTCGCCTCGTGCGCGCCGCGCTGCAAGGCGTGGAGCAAATCCCACGAGTCGCATGTGCCGTCCGGCACTTCGTAGACCGCTTCGAGCCGGGGATTGAGCAGGCGTTCACGCTTGAGCGCAATCGGGAGCGGCACGAAGCTCGCCGGCAGATCGACGGCGGCACACGCTTTGAGCCATTGATCGACATAGGCGGGATCGTCGCCGGGACAGAGCACGAAAAAGCCGCTCGTATCCTCGATGCTGTGCGGCGCAACCTTGCGGATGATGCGGTTCTCGTCGATGCACTCTTTGGCGCTTTCGGGGTCGCGCACGGCATAGCGCCCGCCCGAATGGAGCAGACCGTGATAGCGTCCGCTCGTCCCCGTCGCCAAGTCGCCCATCTCCGCGAGGATGACGCGCACCCCGCGCAGCGCCAAATCCCACGCGATCCCGCCGCCCGTCGCCCCGCCGCCGATTACCAGCACATCCGTTTGCAGCATGACTGCCTCACGCCATCCCTACCCGACAGAATGGCGTGAGTATACCGCGAAACCGGGGATCAGCGTTGATCAAGCGTCGGGCAATCCGATCACATATACGCTATATTAATAGAGGATTGCGAAGGGAACGCCGCCTATGAAACCGCTCCGCTGGATCGTCTACCTCGCCCTGCTGATCGCGCTGCCCACCGTCAGCGTGCTGCCAACAGCCAACGCGCAAAGCAGCTACCAGTTCCACGCCGTGACCGCGCAGGAATACAGCGCGGCGTTTCCACGTATCGTCAACGCCGCATTTGACATACCACACTTCCGCGACGAGGTAGATCGCGGTGACATTCTGGCTATGGGTCAACGTGAGTTCGATTTGCGTTACTGGGAAATCGAGTCTTTCGCAGTGGCAGTCGATTTCTATGCGCTGCTTGCCGGTTACGGTTTTACAGCCCCGTTTCAATATATACCTTATCTTGATCCAGTGGATATGTATGTCCGTTTGGTCGAACGCTGGCTCACGGAAAACCCGACGGACTTCGCAATGGTGGATCGCCTCACGTTCGCCCCATTCACCATCACCGTAACGCCAACGGATTACAATGACGACGGCGAAATGGACTGGCTGCTCTATATCGAGGAGGGCGGTTTCGCACACTTCTGGACAGCCCTCGGTGACGAGCAAGCACCCGGCGGCTACCGGATCGATCCACTCCCAATTCCCTACCGTTCGAGCGTTTCTGGATCCAGTGAAGAACGGCGATCCGGCGCGGAACTCGTCGAAATCGCGGATCGAAATGGGAACGGTCTGCCTGAATTGGTCTTTTCAACCTTTGCGCCTGTGCCCGCCAATTGGTCGATTGCCGTATGGCGCTTCCTGTATGTGCTGGAATGGCATGACGATGCTGTGACCATCATCACACAGACCGCGCATCCGGGCGATGAGGTCGCCGCGCTGAGACCGGAACGACTTGCGAGCCTCGCTCAAGACCCATTTCATGTCGAGAACGTCGATGCGGATGCGGCGTATGAATGGGTGCTTCGGGAAGCCTCTAGCGACAACTGGCAGTGTGATCACACCAAGACGACGATTTACGATTGGGATGGAACGTATTACGTGCCACAACCGCCTGTTGAAGTCTGGGCGGAAACGCTCAACTGCGCGCTGCGTTGGGCGGAAGAAGCGATGAGCCAGAACGAATTTGACGACGCCATTCCTAACTATCAACTAGCGTTGGTACGCTATGCCGCCATGAGCGCTCCTACTCCCCTTGACGATCAATTCGCAGCCTACGCTCAGGAACGGCTTGCCGTCGCCTACATCCAGTCTGACCAGCTAGACGCGGCGCTGGAGGTGATCGCGGACTTGGCGGCACATCATCCGCCGCCCGACACCATCGCAGCAGGGTTGATCACGGCAGCAGCAGCGGCAGATGTCACGCCGTACAACTTGTGCCTCGCTGCCCATGATCAAATCGAGGCGCTGCCGGGGGGATGGGCACGCGGTGATAGCTATCGCGGCTTGCCGGGGATCGGTTTCACCGATGACCAGTTTGACGCTATTGTAGGCGCGTGGGGCGGGTCTGGCGACAGCGCGGGCTGCAACACCCTCGTGGCGAGGCAGCGTATTATCGAGACGATTCGGTTTCCCGTCAGTACGCCCCCGCTGAACACCTTGCAAAACCTCGGAGTGCGTACCGACGGCGCTGAATCGTTTTCACTGGATTTCAACGGAGACGACGTAACCGATTGGCTGGTGGCATTTTATCCGGGGTCAGGGGATTGGACATTTGGATCGGATGGAGAGTATTACCAGTTGAGTTGGCAGTCGCAAGGATTGATGACTTCTTATTACTACGACGATCAGACTCGCGTCCCGTTCGTCTTGCCCGATGGACACGAGCAAGCTGTACTCGTGACCGAGCCGCTGATACCGAACAAAGTCCAGACTCCTGCGGAAGCGTGTTTTTTTGAGGACGGCAGCCAGCAGCCGTTCGATCAGGTGTGGATGGGACAGGCGAACCTGTGGCGCTGGGGGGAAGAGCAGTGGACGCTCACCAACACGTTCTACCTGTGCGCGCCAGAGCCGATCTCGCTGGACACGCTTCCAAACGGCGACATTCAAGCGTGGCGGATCGAGCCGCGTCTCTGGATGTCAAACGCCGTCTTTTTGCCCACACGCTATTTATGGGACAGCGCCAGCCGCACCTATACACAAGAACCTGAAGTGACCACGCCGCCGGAGGCAAGTCAGGAACAGCAAACGGCGTTGTGGACTGCTCACAGTGGTCTGCTTACGGCGCTGTTCACCGACCACGATTTCGCCGCCGCTATCGACCTTGCCGATCAGCTCCGCGCGCTCGATTCGACCTATCGCCCGGAACAAATCGCCTACCTGCGCGCGCTGGCGCTGGAAATGTCGGGACGCACCGACGACGCCCTCGCGGAGTATGTCACGCTGTACGAAGCCGATCCCTACTCGGCGTGGGGGCTGCTCGCCGCGCTGCACTTCACGCGCGGCGAGTCCTAAAGTAGATTGCCGAAAGTCGTTGTGTAGGGGCAGACCTATGTGTCTGCCCAATTTCGGGCGCACACACAGGTGCGCCCCTACGTTCGTTCGTGCATTTCTTTCGAGAACCTACTTTTAGAGGAGCGAATCACCCCGCGCCGAATGACAGCGATGCGATCAACTGGTCGAGCAGCGTCAGCGTGGGCGCATAATCCGTCGCCGCTTGCAGCGCGTTGAACGTCTCGTTCATATAAGTCTGGTAGTTGGCGCTGAATGCCTCGTAGTCGAAGTTATTCATATCGGGATAATCATCGGGCAGCACGGCGGTATGCAGTGGGAAGTACGCAGCGACGGCAAAGGTTTGATCGTCCGTCACACCCACGTAGATATAGAACATGTCCGAATTGGCAATCGGGTTGACACTCTGCGAGTAGTAGCTGATAAAGCGCACGCCATGACCGCCGTCGAAATCAAGGTACTGCGGTTGCGCGACGAACACCTGCATCGCGTTGATCGGCGGGATGACCGGGATCACCTGCCCGCCGTCGAAGTTGATGTGCGGCGTCAGCGTCGCGTTGCCGTTGAGGAAGGCTTGCAGTGCGCTCAAACCGTTGGCGGCGATGCTGCCCGGCTCGAAGGTCGAGATCGGGAACACCTGTACGCGCGGCGGCTGAATCCCATCGACCGGGAAACCCCGGAACTGGAACTCGGTGTAGGCGGGCATTGACCCGTACATGCTCTCGCCCATTTCGTCGATGAACTGCTCGACTTCCAGCACTTCGACCCACGCCGCGAGGCTGGCGTCAAACTGGAAGCTCACACCCTGATAATCGACCACGCCGCCGTTCTTGCCCGTGACGAACGCGGGCTGAGTCTGAATGTCGAGCGAACGCAGCAGATGATCGTACAGGCGGTAATCGCCCCCTGCCGGGAAGGTCGCGGCGATGTAATACGCGCCGTCGATGGTGATGCCCTGAAACGTGAACACGGGCGAACCGCCGACATTGGCAACCATCCGAATGCCTAAGCCCGTTGCAAAGGTGATGTACTCCACCTCGCTCTGCCCGCTGACCTCGCGCCCGAGGAACGGCACGACCAGCATATCGGTCACGCTGCCCGATTGACTGTAGAGCGCCTGCCGTAAGGTATCGCCTGCTTGTTGGTAGGCAGGGTATTCGGCGAACAGCGCCGTCGGGTACACGGCGACCAGCGGCGACCCGGCAGGGATTTGATCGGATGGGGTGTACTGCGACAGGAGCGCAATTTCGACGTGCTCCGGCGCAATCGCGTCGCCGGGGACGGTGTAGGGCGCGGCGAAGCTCGCCCAGAAGGTATCAAAATCGAAGCTGATGTGGTCGAATTCCGGCTCATAGCCGGTGAACACGTAGCGGCTGGTCGGCTCGACGAAATATTCGCCGTCAACACCTTCCGCCGTCCACCCACTGATGCCGTTGTATTCCGTTTGCAGCCAGTAGATGCCGCCGCTGCACACCGGGTCGGAGATGACGACGAAATTACCGCTGCCGGGGATTTGCCCGATGACTGCGGCGGTACGGTTGGGCTGCGCGCGTAGATTGTTCGCGGTGCCGGGGGTTACGTAGGCATGTCCGCCCGCGTACAGGCGCGTGGGCAGGGAGCATGTCTCTTGAGCGGAAACAACGGCGGGAAACAAACCGATAAGCAGGACGAGTAGAAAGAGGATGCGCTTCACGATGAATCACCTTTTGCCGGAATGTGGACGCGGTCAAGCAGCCGCGTCCCGTGTCTGTTCAGGTGATTCTATTATCCCCGCGTTTTACGAATTTCGCCCGTTTCATCGACGCGCACGGCGCGCATCGATCCCGTTGTGGAGGTGGAGATTTTGCGTAATTTCGCGGCGCGGGGCGCAAAGGCGACGAGGTAGATCATGAAGCCGATGGCGCTGAACGCGCCGACGACCAGCACCGCGCCAAGCAGCGAAATAGCAAGCCGCGCGATTTCACCGCCGCCCGTCAGGATCGAAGCAGGCGCAGTAGACGACTCTTCGACGACCGCCGCCGCGCGCTGCGCGCCGAACCAGAGCACAGTCGGCATGACGTTCGCCTCGACGGTCTGCGTGAAGCTGGTCGGCGTGGTCGGCGTCAAGTCCGGGCTGATCACTTCGAGCGTGTATGTGCCGGGGCTGAGCCGCTGGAAGCCGACCAGCCCGCGCGACCCATTCGGCGAATCGTCGAGCAGGGCGCTGGCGACGATCACGCCGTCCGCGTCGAGCAGGTTGACCGAAACGCCGCGCGTGATGAACGGCTCGTTCGGATCATGGCTGCCATCGCCATCCCGATCTTCAAACGCAGTCACCCAGAGCTGACCGCCATCTTGTGCGAACACGGTGTGAATGGTAGGCAAAAGCAGCAGCAGCAGGATGACAAGGCGCTTCATCGTAGACCCCTTTTTTAGCGTCGCCGCATGACGAGCGAAATGCCCATGCCGATCACCAAGACCGCGCCCGCCGCGCCGAACACGATCAATCCGAGATTATCCTGTACCGGGTCGGCGGTGGCAGTGGTTGCGGGTTCGCCTTCGTCCGCCGTGATCTCGGTCAGATTGTCGGCGGGCGGCGGCGTGACCGGCTGAATCCCCTGCGCCGCGCCGAAGGCGAGATTCACCTTCGCGCCGGACTGCGCCCGCACGACCAGTTGATCGGGCGTGGTCAAGCCGTAGCCCGCCGGGGCTTGCATAAAGGCGGTGTATTCGCCTGCCGCCAGCCCGGTGAAGCAGTACGGTTCCGGCGATCCATCCATCTCATGATCATCCTGTGTCCCGGCGGTGCTGCTCAACGTGATCATGCCGCCCGCCAGCGACTCTTCGCCGATTTCTTGCACGCGGTTGGCGTTCACATCGTCGTACAGGCTGATGCACACCTGCGCGTCGCTGCCCGCCGGATCGATGGGCGGCAGCACATCCCCGCCAGCCACCGAGCGAATCGGCGCGGGCGGCGCGGAATCGACTGGCGCGGGCGGAACAGGCGTAGATTCTTGCGTGGGCTCAGCGGTCTCGGTGGGGATCGCCGTCGCTTCGCCAGTTGTCTCCGGCGCGCTGAGTTCGTCGGCGCTTTGCGGGTCTGCCGTTGCTGCGGCGGACGCCGTCGCAGACTCCGTCGCGGACTCGGCGGTCGCCTCAGCAGTCGCCGCGCTCGACGGCGCGCGGATGATGATCTCCTGCCCGATCTGGATGATGCGCGGATCGCGGATCGTCGGGTTGAGCGCCAGCACGTCGGCGCGGGTCAAGCCGTAGGCGACGGCGATGCTGTCAATCGTATCTCCCGGCTGCACGCGGTGGATGAGCGAGCCGTCGTCCTGTTCGTTCTGCGGCGAGACGAAACCAACTTCGAGCGGCACGGTCGGGATCGGCGTCGCGCCGGTTTGCGCGGCGGGCGCGGCTGCGCCGCCCGCACCACCACCGACCAGCGAGGCATCATCCCAGTAGACGTTATTCAGTTCTTTGGGCCATGCCTGCGTCGCGAACAGGAAGACTGTGACTGTCGTGCCCGTCGTCGTGGCGCTGACCGTCATTTGCCCCCAGTTGTCGTGGGGCGTCGCGTTGCCTGACCAGACAATATCGCTGTCATAGGGATTCGTGCCGCCGTTCGGGTCGATGCCGACGCGGGTATACGCGCCGGACGAGCCGTCGGATGGGCAGTTGTCAAAGCCATCGGGGATGTCACATGTCTTGAGGTATGCCCACGCGCTCGCCGTGACGTTCGCGCCCTGCGTGACCGTCACCTGCTGGAAGAGCGCCGCCGTAAACGTGGCGAAGCCCTTGTTCAAATTGACCGCGCGCGCGCCGGAATGCGGATTCGGACCGGGACCATTGTGCGGAAAGCCGACGGGTTGGAGGTTTTGCCAGCTTTCGCTGCGCGGCGAGGTGGCAAACCAGAAGCTCCACTCGGCGGGGACGTTCAAGTCGGCGGCTCCCCGGCTGGTGTACGATCCTTCCATGCCTCCGTCGCGGAGGGCGTTGGCGTCCTGCCCGTCGATGTGGGTCACCGGGAGGGCAATCAGGAGGATCGTCGTCAGGAAAAGAAGCGGCACAATCCGCTGCATTGTTCACCTTCACGAGCTAAACAACAAAGAGGCGTGGTCTATTTCCCCACGCCTCCGGCGGATTATAGCATTGACGAATGGTGTGTCAACCAACGGTTGGTCTACGACGACCAGCGCGCCTCGCTCAGATCGCCGCCGTCGGAGAGGTACGCCGCGCTCCCATTGCGCAGACTCAGCACGCTCAAACCGCCCGCTGCATCCTGCACGACGACCGCGTTCCCGGCGGGATCGAGTCCTCCGGCAGTCCCGGCGCTGACTGTGACCGGGTTACAGCTATTGCCCAAGCAGCCGAGATCGACGGCGCGCACTTCACGATCTGCCGGATCATACGGATTGCTGGTATAGCCGGTATAGATCAGGATGCGCCCACCGACGTGGAGCGCGGTCTCCGGCGCGGCGGCTATGCCGAGCGTTTGCGCGCTGTTCAGGCAGTCGCCGCGATTCACGCAGCCGAGATCGACCGCGCCGATGCTTTCGCCATCGCGGAAATACACCCAACTGCCATCAGTATGCACATCTTCGGCGCTCCCCGGCAGCAGATCGACGCTCGCGCCGAAGGGATCGCCGCAGCCGCCGCCCTGCAAACAGCCGAGATCGACCAAGCGGATCACGCCGCCTGTGCCGCGATAGATCAAATCCGTCCCTGCCCATGTCAGCGGCAGCAGCGGGATCGAACCGTTATCGTCGAGGGCGACGGTTTCGCCCGTGTTCGCATTGGTCACGCCGAGCCCGCTGCCGAAGCCGTAATCGGCATAGGCGACCAGCGGTGCGCGTCCTGACCACAGCGCGATATAGGGTGAACCCGGATCATTTGCCGCGCCGAGCGGGACAACGCTCCCGTCTGCGCCGACGAGCTGATACTGACCGTTCCCGCGCGCGAGGATCATACTGCCGGATGCGACGCCCAGTGAAGCAGCCGGCAGATCGCCGCCCGCGACGGCATTCCCGCCGGGGTAGACGCTGATCGTCCCGCCGACGCTGACAAACGCCTGATCGCCGGTGAAGACCGCGCCCGCGTAAAAGCCGCCCGCTGCGCGTCCGATCTCCGTGACGTTCTGCGCGTTGACGCTGCCCACGCGGAAACTGTAGCCCGCGCCGTCATCGACCGCGAAGAAAAGCTCGTCGCCTGCCCATTGATAGCCCCCCAAGAGCGACTCGCCGGGGTTCGTCACGATCCAGCGATAGCCGCCGTCGGCGCTGCTGACGACCAACTGCCCCGAACTATTGACGAAGGCAACATACCCCGCCGCCTGTGCGCCCACCGGACTGATCAGCAGCGCGAACCATACCGCGATGACCAAGATAATGGATGCGACTCTCCATCGCAGTTTCATGTTTGTTTCCTTTCAGATGCAATCAACACTGCACCCTGTATTCATTATAGCCCCCGCTTTCCCTGCTATCACCCCCGCTAAAGAGGGGGGTTAAAAAAGTATCAAAACGCCTGCCGCCCCCTAATTTGTGGGGGGAGCAGGTCAGGCAATCGGGTGTACCTTATGACTGGAAATGCATTTCCGGTCATTTAGTCAAAGGCGAATATGGCAGACGAAGACGCGCAGCGCCGCGCGCAGCGCGAAGCGCGCATACTGGGCGCGGCAAACACCTTGATCACGCATTATGGCTATGACAAAACGACGATGGACGATATTGCCGGGGAAGCGGGCGTGTCCAAAGGCGCGATCTACCTGCACTTTAAGAGCAAAGAGGCGCTGTTCGAGGCGCTCATCCTGCGGGAATCCGAGCGCGTCATGGAGGATATGTTCGAGCGCATCGAAGCTGATCCCGAAGGGGGGACGCTGTTTCAGCTTTACACACACGCGCTGGTGGCAGCGATCAGCAACCCGTTGATTCGCGCGCTGTTTACGCGGGATCGGCGGGTGCTGGGCGATTTTCAGCGGCGCATGGTCAGCACAGAGACGATGCAGCAGGGGATGATCTTCGGGCGCGACTTCATCCTGCATTTGCAGGATGCCGGGTTAGTCCGCCGCGATCTGTCGGCAGAGACGATCACGTATTTGCTGGCATATATGCGCATGGGCTTCTTCATGTCGGAGAACGTGCTGCCGCCCGAACATACGCCGTCGCTCGACGTGATGATGCCGGCGATGGCGACCATGTTGAGTACGGGGTTGGCTCCCGGCGAGGGACACGACTCGGAAGCGGGCAAGGCAATTGTGCGTGGCTATGTCGAGCAAATGCGCGCTGTTCTGAAAGCCTACCGCGCGCAGGCAGCCGAAAGGCAAAAGTAAGCGTTACGTGCCCATGATGAGGGGGGCAACTATGGCGGCAAATGCAGTCATTCAAACATCCAACTTGACGAAAGTCTACAGCGGCGGCAAGCCCGCGCTCGATCAGCTCAGCTTGAGCGTCAATCGCGGGGAAATCTTCGGGTATCTCGGTCCGAATGGCGCGGGCAAAACCACGACCATCCGCCTGCTGCTCGACTTGATCCGCCCGACATCCGGCAGCGCTGCAATCTTCGGGATGGATGTCAACGCTCAGAGCGTCGAAATCCGCAAGCGCGTCGGCTTCCTGCCCGGCGAGCTGAACCTGTGGGATCGGCTGACGGCGCGCGAGATCGTCAATTACTTGGGCAATCTACGCGGCGGCGTCAACACGCCGTACGTGAACCAACTGGCGGAACGGCTCAGCTTTGACCTGAGCAAGAAAGTCCGCACGTATTCGACCGGGAATAAGCGTAAGCTCGGCTTGATCCTCGCGCTGATGAACAAACCCGATCTGCTGATTCTGGACGAGCCGTCCAGCGGTCTCGATCCGCTTATGCAGCAGACATTCAACCAGTTGATGCTGGAAGCAAAAGCCGACGGCTGCACGATTTTCCTGTCGTCGCACGTTTTGAGCGAAGTACAGGCGATCTGCGACCGCGTCGGGATTTTGAACGCGGGCAAGCTGATCACCGTCGAATCGGTCGAACGCCTGACGCGCGCCGATTTCCGCCGTGTGACGCTTAGATTCCGCAGTCCGGTCGCTCCGACGCTGGTCAGCGGCGTGCAGGGGGTGACGAGCGTCAGCGCCGATCAGCCGAACGTGCTGTCGCTGCAACTGCAAGGCGATTTCGATCCGCTGTTGAAAGCGATCAACGGGCAGTATGTGCAGGACATCACCGTGACCGAGCCGACGCTGGAAGACATCTTCCTGACGTATTACGGTTCGCAGCCTGCCACGAACAATCATCGCGTGGCGGAGAAAGTGTAAGACCATGACCGGAGTCGTATTCACGCACACGCTGCGGCGCAACTGGCGGCAAATCGTCTACTGGGGATTCGGGCTGGGCTTGCTCGCGTGGTACATCATGGCGATCATCCCGAATGTCGAGATGCTGGAACAGATGATGCGCTTGCTCGAAACCATGCCCCCGGCGCTGATGGCAGCCTTCGGGTCGCCGGATATAGCAGCGCTGACCACGCCGGATGGCTTCATGGGCTTCGCCTACTTCACCTATACGGGGCTGCTCATGTCGGTCTGGGCGCTGGTCGCGGGCTTGAACGTGACCGCCGTCGAGGAAGATCGCGGCATCATGGATATGCTGCTGAGTACGCCGATCTCGCGCACACAGTTGATCCTCGAAAAGCTGTTCGCCTATGGGGTGGCGCTGCTGGCGATCATCGCCGTGTCGTTCGTGTGCTTGCTGATTGGGACGACTTTCTCGCTGCCGATGGATATGGGCAAGCTGCTAGCGGGGTCGCTGAACATGATCCCGGCGAGTCTGACTGTGCTCGGCTTCAGCGCGATGGTCGGGGCGCTCGTGCGCAGCCGCTCGACGGCGCTGGTGCTGGCGGTGGTGTTCGTCGTCGCCAGCTACTTCATCGACTTCATCGGCAATGCCGCCAGCGGATCGGCGGTCGCCGCGCTGCGTGCTGTGTCGTACTACAGCTACTATGGCGGTTCGCAGTTCGCCTCGACCGGGATTGTGCCGGGCAACGTGCTGCTGCTGACTGTCGCCGGTGTTGTCTTGTGCGCGATCAGCGTCGTGCTGTTCCGCCGCCGCGACATTGGACTATAAGAGACAGGACTGAGGACTAAGGTCAAAGTGCTGTCCGGTTGGGTTTTTCTCAGTCCTAATCTACTGAGACAAAGAGGAAGCTAGAAAGGCAATCAACATGACCGGGGTCGTGTTTAGAGAAACGCTGCGGCGCAGTTGGCGCAACGCGCTGTGGTGGGGATTGGCATTGGCGCTCCTCGCCGTCGTGCAGGTCGCGGTGATCGGGGATGTGGACGCGCTTCAGCAGTTCGCGGATTTGATGCAGACGATGCCACCGTTCATCATGAATATGTTGGGCGGCGCGGATGCGGCGTTCATGGCGACGCCGGAAGGTTATCTGGCGGCGCGCTTCTTCAGTTTCATGGTGGTGCTGTACGCCGTCTACGGCGTGCTCGTCGGCTTGAGTGTCACGGCAGCCGACGAGGATCGCGGGATCATCGACATTCACCTGAGCACACCGCTCCCGCGCTGGCGCTTGATCGTCGAGAAGGTGGGGGCGCACAGCCTGCTGCTGCTGCTGATCGTGCTGCTCACGCTGGCGGGCGTCCTCGCGGGCGTCGCATCGACCCCCGCCGCCGCGACCGTCAATATTGGACGGATCACCGAAGTGACACTCGCGGCGTTTCCGGTCGGGCTGGTGGCGCTCGGCATCACCGTGCTACTCACCGGGGTGATCCGCAATCGCGGGACGGCAACCGGGATCGCCTTCGGCGTGGTCATCGGCAGCTACTTCGTCAACTTCGTCGGCTTGAACGCCGATACGTCGGGAGTCGGCGCGCTGACCTACCTGTCGTTCTTCCGCTACTACAACGGTCCCGACCTGATGCAGAACGGGATCGTGTGGGGGAATATGATCCTCTTGGTAGCGGCAACGCTCGTCTTGGTCGCGCTGGGAGTGTTCGCCTTCCAGCGCCGTGATGTCGGAGTGTAAGCGCAGCGTCCGGGCAGACATCCAAGTCTGCCCGGACACATTCTTAAAATATATTAAAAGTTCGTTCAATTTGACCAACAAATCCGGCAGTGACTTCGTTTTGCGCCGCTTGGCTTATTCCGCGTTCTGGGCTAAGATCACCCCTGTGCGTATTAAAGAGACACCTGAGAGGCTAAAATCCATGAAGAAAGTACTCTTACTGCTCGTCGTTTTGCTCCTCGTCCTGCCGTTTGCGGCGCTGCACGCCCAAGAACCGCTGATCGAGAGCGTGTGCTTGGTCACCGACGTGGGTCGCGTGAATGACGGTACGTTCAACCAGTTCGCTTATGAAGGTATGGAACGCGCCGCCGAGGATTTCGGTCTGGATACGACCTTCATCGAAACCACCGCGCAGACCGACTATACGGCGAACATCGAGACCTGCTTGAACGAAGAATATGATGCCATCGTCACCGTTGGCTTCCTGATCGCCGACGCCACCCGCGCGGCTGCCGAAGCCAACCCCGACACGTATTTCATCGGCGTCGATCAGTTCTTTGCCGATAATCCGCTGCCGAACCTCGTCGGCATTCAGTTCCGCGAAGATCAGGCGGGCTTCCTCGTCGGCGCGATGGCTGCGTTGATGACCGAATCCGGCACGATTGGCGGCGTGTATGGCATCGACATCCCGCCGGTTGTTAAGTTCCGCAACGGCTACGAACAGGGCGCGATGTACATCAACCCCGACATCAACGTCCTCGGCGTGTACATCGACAGCTTCACCGCCCCGGATCGCGGCGCGACGGCGGCTGAACAGTTCATCGGCGAAGGCGCGGACGTGATCTTCGGCGCTGGTGGTCCCACCGGCTCCGGCGCGATCAGCTTCGCGGCGGCAGAAGGCGTCATGGTCATCGGCGTCGATCAGGATGAATACTTCACGACCTTCGGCGGCGGCGAAACCCCCGGCGCAGAATACCTGATCACCAGCGCGTTGAAGCGCGTTGACAACGGCGTGTACCAGATGGTCGAAGCGCTGGTCAACGGCGGCGAAGGCTGGCCCGAAGGCAGCATCTACATCCTCGAAGTTGCGAACGACGGTATCGGCTTCGGCGAAGCGCACGACTCTTCGGTTCCCGAAGAAGTGACCGCGCAGGTTGAAGAAGTGCTCGCCGGCTTGATCGACGGCAGCATCGAAACCGGCGTTGACCCGGTCACGGGCGCGCTGTTGAGCGAAATGGAACCCGAAGCGACCCCCGCTTCGTAAGACAGTTCAGCACAGGGGCACGGCAGTCGTCGTGCCCCACGCTTCCCCCGAAAACCATCTGACATTTGACAAATCGTAGGGATAACGCCGACCTCGGCGGTTGATCGCGGCAGCGGCTCTCGCGTAGAATGGGCGGACATTTTGATTCGCTGAGGTGAATTGTGCGCATTCCGACGATCAAACCCCTGCGTTTTCTGTGGCGGCGACGCCGCGCTCTCCTGATCGCCGTGTTCGTCCCGGCGGCGCTCTGCGTGCTGACGCTGGTTGTCCTGCGCGTGTACAGCGGTGTTCACAGTCGTCCGTATATCTACACGGCGGAGACTGTCCCGCAGCGCCCGGTCGCCATTGTCTTTGGCGCGTCCGTGTCGGGAAGTGGACGTTTGAGCGCTATGCTCGCCGACCGCGTGCGCATGGCGGCGGAACTGTATCACGCGGGCAAAGTGCAGGCACTGCTGCTGACGGGTGATAACGGCACGGTTTCGTACAACGAACCGGAGGCGATGCGCCGCTACGCCCTCGAATTAGGCGTACCGGAGGCGGCGATTACGCTCGACTACGCAGGTTTTCGCACCTACGATAGCTGCTACCGCGCGCGAGATATTTTCGAGGTCGAGGAGGCGGTGCTGCTAACGCAGGCGTATCATCTGGATCGCGCGCTGCTGACGTGCGCGGGTTTGGGGCTGGATGTGGTCGGCGTGCCGGTAGACGTGCTGCGTCCGAACGGGTATTCACGCCGTGATCTGCTGCGCGGGGAACTGCGCGAGTTTGTCTCGACCGGGTTTGCGGTCATGGATTTGGCAATTGGGCGACTGCCGCGTTATTTGGGCGATCCGCTGCCGATTTTCGCCGCCGGGACGACCGCCGAGCAGGTGTATTGAGCCTCAATTCATTGACCCCACCCCCGTCCCCTCCCCGAATTCGGGGAGGGGCGCA
>JACSRG010000856.1 GCA_014879865.1 Anaerolinea sp. | reverse complement strand
CATCGCCCGCGACGCCGCCCGGCGCGGCTACAGCGCCACCGATACGATCCTGCGTTGGGAAAGCGTGCGTCGCGGCGAGAAAAAGAACATCTTCCCGTATCAGGAAAACGCCGATGTGATGTTCAATTCCGCGCTGGCGTATGAACTGGCAGCGCTGCGTCCGCTGGTCGAACCCCTGCTGCTGCAGGTCGAACCGGGGACGCCGCCGCACATCGAAGCCAACCGCCTGCTGTCATTCTTGCGCTGGGTGCAGCCCTTCACGGTGACGCAGGAGCAGCGCATCCCCGACACGTCCCTGCTGCGCGAGTTCATCGGCGGATCGATCCTCGACGCCTATCATCCGAGCGATGTCGAACATAAGGACTGAGGGCTGCGCAATCCGTGCTTTTGCTCTCAGTCCTTAGTCCTGTTCTTTTACGCTTGCTGCGCCAGATTCAGCGTACAATCGACACTATGAACGTTTATTTTTGGTTTGACTGCATCTGGCAAGAGATAGTATGGCGCACAAGCTGGCAATCGACTTTGGCACCACGAACAGCGTCGTCGCGCATTGGAACGAGGGGACAGGCGCACCGGAAGTCATCAGCTTACCGGGGATCGGCGCAGCGGGTGACAGGGAGTACCCACCCGTCGTTCCCTCGCTGATCTACATCCGCGACGGCAAAGCGGGCGCGACCATCCTCGGTCAGCAAGTCCGCGATCAAGGGCTCGATCTGCAAAAGGATAACCGGCTGTTCCGCAACTTCAAACGCGGGATCGTCTCGTCGCCCGCGCCGGAACCGCGTCCGATTGATGGTCACGCATGGGGCGATCACGACGCGGGACGCGCCTTCATTCATCAGGTGATCGGCACGTTACCCTTTCCGCTGGCGGACATCGAGCAGTTGGTGTTAACCGCGCCGGTCGCTTCCTTCGAGGGTTATCTCGCATGGCTCAACCGCATGTTTGACGAGTCGATGCAGGATCGCATCCACATTGTAGACGAATCGACGGCGGCAGCACTCGGTTACGCTGTGACCAAGCCCGGCGCGGTCGTGCTGGTCTTCGATTTTGGCGGTGGGACGCTCGACATTTCGCTGGTCGAACTGCCGGAGAGCCGTCAAAAGACCGGCGGCATCCTCGCCCTGCTGCGCCGGAGCGCCCCGGCGAACCACACCGCCCGTGTCATCGCCAAAGCGGGGCGCATCATCGGCGGCAGCGATGTCGATCAATGGCTCGTGACTGACGTCCTCACCAAGACGGGCGTGTCGATCAAAGCGCTGGGCAGCAATTACGCGCGTCTGCTCACCCGCTGCGAAGCCGCGAAGATCGCCCTTTCGACGCACGAGAGCGTCACCATCGAGTTTGAGGCAGACAAGCCCTACAGCCTGACCTACACCCGCGCCGAACTTGAGGCACTGCTCGAAGCCAACGGCTTTTACACGGCGCTGCGCCGCGTGGTCGATAAGGTGATGCACGTCGCCCGTCAGCGCGGCATCTTCAAAGAGGATATTCATTACGTGCTGCTGGTCGGCGGCACGTCGCTCATGCCGTCCGTGCAGCGGACGCTCAAGCACTACTTCACCGATACTGCGGTACGCGCCGACAAGCCGTTTACGGCGGTCGCTGAAGGCGCGCTGCAAGTCGCAGCGGGCTATGGGCTGGAAGATTACCTCATCCACAGCTACGGCATCCGCCACTTGGACGCCGAGACCGAGACGCATGAATACGATGAGATCATCCCGATGGGCAGTCGCTACCCGACCGAAGCGCCCATCGAGGTACTGCTCGGCGCGGCGCACGCGAATCAACCTACCGTCGAGTTCGTCATCGGCGAAATCAATACCGACTCGGTCGCGATGATCGAGGTCAAGTACGAGGATGGACAGGCGGTCTTCGTGGCACAGGCAAACACGCAGGGACAGCAGATCATCCCGCTCAACCCGGACTCGGTCACGCTGGCGACACTCATCCCGCCGGGGAAACCGGGCGAAGATCGACTGCGCGCCTATTTCAGCATCGACGCGCGCCGCCAACTGCGTTTGAGCGTCACCGATTTGCAGACCAACAAGCAACTGCTTGAAGATGTCGTGGTGGTCACGCTGCACTAGGGAAATGTCTCATGGCTGATATTCAACTGACAGGGCGCGAACCGCGTCTCTCGCTGCAACTGGGCAAGCGCGGCGAACAGCGCTTGTCGCTGCGCAAGCTGGCAACCATGCTCAACGTGCTGCCACCTGACGCGGTGTCACTGCAAGCCGCTGCCGAAATGCTGCGCAACGAGGAATTCTTCGTCCGCTACAACACGGCGAAGATGCTCGGTCGGCGTGGAGATCGTGAAGCGCGTCTGGTCATGCAGGATGCGCTGACCACCGGCGAAGCGCCAACGCGCGCCAGCGTCGCCCGCCACCTGTACGGGTTTTCGTGGTACACCGCCGAACCCCTCATCCGGCAGGCGTTGAAAGATCAGGATTCGCGGGTACGCGAAGCAGCGATCTACGCGCTGTGCGATCTGCGCGAACTTAACGCCTATCAACTGATGGCGGAAGTGCTGAAGTCCGAAGGCGACGATGTCAAGCTGGCGGCGGCATGGGGCTTGCGCAACAGTCAAGACCCGGCGGCAGTCCCATCCCTCGAACTCGTCCTGACGGCGACTGATCCCGAAGTGCGCATCAAAGGGTTGGAGGCGCTCGGTCAAAACGACACCGCCGAAGCTGTCCCGGTCGTGCGCCAAGCGATCAACGACGCCGATCCCGATGTCAAATACGCCGCCACACTTAGCCTGCTCGAACTAGTGGGCGAACTGTGGCTGCAAGAACTGTCCGGCATCATCGGGCGCACCAACGGCGTGACCCGCCAGCAGGTTTTGCG
>JACSRG010000854.1 GCA_014879865.1 Anaerolinea sp. | reverse complement strand
GGCGCAGATCATCGCGCCGATTGTCGCGGTCATAGGCTTTGTTTGCCTCGGCATCGTGCGCCGTGCGGCGGCGTAAGTGATTTTGTGAAACACAACGGAGGTTGAGGATAAACCTCCGAGGTCACCCGACTAACGCAAGAGGGGAAACCCGAAGCGGACAATAGCCTGTCGGGAAAGGGACAAGCCGCGAAACCGTTGAAGCGATGCTGAGTTCCGAGACCTGAGCGGTATGGGTAAAGCTGGATTGCTTGAAGTCTAGTGGTGAGTTGGAGACAAGCGCCTCCCTTGACACGACGGTTAAGGTCAAGACCCGACAGCAGCGCCTCACTTGACGCCGAGGCGTGAAATCCTTCTGGTCGGGAACAAGGTCAGTGAGACCTATCAAACCACGAACGGACGCCCTAACCCGCTCTATCGTCACTTACGACCGTACCACGGGATCGCCTTCGGGGCGCGAGCCTCATGGCGACGGAGTCCCCATAGTAGTCGGTGGTGTCACGACCACCCACGGCGGCTGGGCGCATAAACCAGTCACAGGGCGAAGGGGGACAGGACTTGTGCTTGGAAGCATTGGAAAGGAATGCGAATGCAGAATGCCAACCAAATACTCCAAGCAATACGGAAACTGGGAGAGAAACGGCTCCCGCTCACGAGGGTGTACCGATGTTTATTCAATCCCGACCTGTATCTCATGGCATACGCCAAGATTTACAAAAATCAGGGGGCGATGACACCGGGTACGCAAGACGACACGGCGGATGGCATGAACTTAGCCCGCATTGACGCGATTATCACGGCGATGCGCAGCGAACGGTTCCGCTTCCGACCGTCACGACGCGGGTATGTCGCCAAGAAAAATGGCGACAAGCGACCGCTGGGTCTGCCGAACTTCACGGAGAAGCTGGTGCAGGAGGTGCTGCGGATGGTGTTGGAAGCTTACTATGAACCCCGGTTCAGGGAGAGTTCACATGGTTTCCGCACGGGACGCGGCTGCCACACGGCACTGACGTATCTGCATCGCAAGTTCCGCCCGACCAAGTGGTTCATTGAGGGAGATATTCGCGGGTGCTTCGACAACATCGACCATGAGGTGCTGCTGACGATTCTGTCACGCGACATCCACGATGGACGGCTGCTGAACCTCATCCGCAAAGGATTGAAAGCAGGGGTGATGGAAGACTGGGAGTACAAACCGACCTGTTCGGGAACCCCGCAGGGCGGCATCGTCAGTCCGCTTCTGGCAAACATCTACCTGCACGAACTCGACACCTACATTGAAGAGGTGCTCATCCCGCAGTACACACGCGGGAAGAAGCGTGAACGCAGTCCTGAATACCGCGAGGTCAGCTATAGACTCGACCGCGCACGGAAACGGGGTGACAAAGAGGCGGCGCGTCATCTGGAACAACAGATGCGCTCCATCCCCTCGAAAGAGACAGACGACCCCGGTTTTCGGCGGCTGACGTATGTGCGCTACGCGGACGATTTTCTTCTCGGCTTCGCCGGGACGAAAGCGGAAGCAGAAGCGATTAAGGCTGCCATCGGGACGTTCTTGCGTGACACGCTGCATCTGGAACTGAGTTCGGAAAAGACCCTCATCACCCATGCCCGCGACGAGCATGCGAAGTTTCTCGGCTACGCGGTCAGCATCTACCATGCTGACCACAAGACCTCACGACGGAAAGACAGCGGTACCCGCCAGCGCAGTGCCAACGGGAGAGTCCGCCTCGGCGTGCCTTATGGTCTGACGACCGAACTGGCACAGCGCTATCAGCGCGGCGGCAAACCGGTGAGTGAACTGGCACTCCTGGCGTTCTCGGATGCGCAGATTATCGATACCTATCAGGCGCGCTTCCGGGGCATCGCGGAATATTACAAGTTCGCGGTGGACCGCAGTCATTTGAGCAGCCTGAAGAATGTCATGCAGGCAGCGCTCGTCCGAACGCTGGCACACAAATACAAAATCAGTGTGCGTGAGGTGTACCGCAAGTACCGTTCAACGATGACCGTCAATGGGCAGAAATATCGTACGTTTCAGGTGAAAGTCCCGACCCAGAAAGGGGAACGGACAATCTACTGGGGCGGCATCCCGTTGAAGATTGTCAAGCCGAGCAACCAAGCCGTGATTGTCGATGCACCGTATCGTGAGCAGTGGAAAAACTGGCGTTCCGACCTCATTCAGCGTTTGCAGGCGAACACCTGTGAACTCTGTGGGACGCAGGGCAAATGTGAAGTCCACCATGTACGCAAGCTGGCGGACTTGAAACAACGCTACGCAGGTCGGAAAGAAAAGCCCTTCTGGGTCACGCGGATGATTGCGATGCAGCGCAAAACGCTCGTCGTCTGTCACCTGTGCCACGTGGACATCCATGCGGGGAGACCCATTCCCAAGGAACGTAATGCAAGTCTGGAGAGCCGTGTGATATGAAAGTATCAAGCACGGTTCGGAGGGGGGATTTTGGAAAAGTGCCGCGCGGCTTCATGGCGCATGGTAACTCGTCAGACTACCTACCCTACATGTACCTCGGTTCCTCGTGGCCCATCCTCGCAAGCTGGAAGCAGGAGAACCCGCGCGCGGCAAATCAGGTCGTGATCGGGCTGCTGTTCATCATCTTCGCCTCGTCCGTGACCGCGCTTATCACCTTCAACTAAGCCATGTCCGCCGATTTCAAGTCGCACATTCTGCGCCGCGACGAAAAAGGCTTCGCGGGCATCCCGTTCAAGCGCCTGCTCGCGGGCGGGGTCGCCGGAGGACTGGCATACACCCTGCTCCGGCTGGCGCTGCCCGATCTCGCCATCGCGTCGGGGCTGGTCGTCGGCATCGGCATGCTGATCCTGACGGGTTCGCAAG
>JACSRG010000871.1 GCA_014879865.1 Anaerolinea sp. | reverse complement strand
GGTGGCGCAGCATGCCGAACGGATCGAGCGCGAACCGATTGTGTTTCACTGGTGGTTCCAGATCGAGCAGGTAGTACTCGTCCGCGCTTACCTCGCTCTGACGGATTTCGAGGCGGCGCACGCTCGCTTAACCCAGTTGATCGCCGCCGCGGAGCAGCAGCGACAGTTTACGATTCTCGCCCGGCTGTATGTCTTGCTCGCCGTTCTCGATTTTAAGCAGGGAAGACCGTATCGCGCTCAAACCATCGTTTCTAATGCATTGGAACTCGCCGCCCCAGAAGGCTATGTGCGCGTTTTTCTTGACGATCTTGCCGCCCTTCAGCCGATCCTAAAAGCGGTCAGCCATCCGTTTGCGGCACGCATCCTTCAGGTAGAGCGCGATCTGAATCCGGCGAAAGGGCGGCATCCCGACTTGCTCGATCCGCTCAGCGAACGAGAACTGGAAGTGCTGCGGCGGCTGCCAGAGGGGCTTTCCAATCAAGAGATGGCGGAGCAGTTCTTCGTCTCGGTGAATACGGTCAAGTGGTATCTCAAAGAAATCTACAGCAAGCTCGGCGTGGGCAACCGGACTCAAGCGATTGAGCGGGCGCGTGAACTCCATCTGATCGCCTGACATGTTTTCTACCCGTTCGGGTAGAGATTCGGGCCTACACGTCCATTATGCTGAGTTCATACTCGTCTTGTGAGGGATAACATCATGCAGATTGATACGAATGCACCGGTGACCGCCCGTGACTCCATCCTCATCCATGCGCCGCTTGAACGAGTCTGGGCGTTGCAAGCGAATATCGAGCAGTGGACGCAGTGGCAGCCGAATATCAGCCGCGCAGTGCTAGAAGGTGAACTGAAAGCAGGCAGCGTGTTCCGCTGGAAAGCGCAGGGCTTGGCGATTACGTCGACGCTGCAAGTGGTTGACCCGTGCCGCCAGATCGGCTGGACGGGGGTTTCGCTAGGCATGAAGGCGATTCATCTGTGGCACTTTGAGGCGACTCCCGAAGGCACGCGGGTCACGGTCGAGGAATCGTTGTCGGGCTGGTTCACGCGCTTGCTAGCTTGGTTCGACCGGACATTCCTGACGAAATCAATGGCGTCTTCGCTCGCGTTGCTCAAAGCTCAAGCGGAGAAGTCAACATGACTGCGTTGAATTTAGGTCTACGATTTCTGCTGGAACTGGGGCTGCTGGCAGCGTTGGGGTACTGGGGCTTTCAGGCGAACGGCGGCATTCTCCGTTGGGCAGCGAGTATTGGCGCGCCGCTGGCTGTGGCAGTTATCTGGGGGCTGTGGATCGCCCCCAGAGCGAATCATCGACTGGCTGATCCGCTGCGCTTGATGGTTGAAGTCATCCTGTTTTTGCTTGGCGTGTGTGCGTTGTGGTTTGCCGGACAGCAGCGCGCCGCCGTTGTGTTCGGCATATTGGTGCTGATCAATCTCGTGCTGCTCACGATCTGGCAGCAGCGTTAGCAGCATCTTTCAGCTTAGGGTAACCGTTGGTCTACGGGGCAATACGCCGAGTGAATAACATTGTGCCCAGACATTTGCCCTAATTGAGTTCCGACATCTGCCAGAGTATCCGCCGCAGCAAATATCCCCCTTCAACTCAACCGATTTTCGGATGAAACGCACCCACGCCTTCCTTTAAACTGAGGCTGAAGTGTTGAGCAAAGGCTCCAAATCTGAATGGGTCAAAGCGCGCCCAACACCATAGTCTGAAGGGAGTTCATCAGTGAGTAGACGGGCATATTGGCTGCTGTTCTGTATCTTCTTACTGTCGGTTCCTGTTACCGGGCTGCACGCCCAGTGTGTTCCACGCGCCGATTGGACGAATCTCCATACTGTCGTGCGCGGTGATACCTTGTACCGTATCGCTCAGCGTTATGGCGTATCGCTCGCCGATCTCGCACAAGGCAACTGTATCGCGAACGCAAGTGTGATCTATGTAGGACAAATGCTGCGCGTGCCGGGTATGACGACGGGGCAACCCTTGACAGTTCGGCTCCCGAACGCCGCCAGCGTGTACGATAGTCCTGATTCAGCCGCCACGCTGGTGACCTTGCAACCGGGAAGTGTGACCGCCATTGGACGCTCACAGGATACCAACTGGGTGTTTATTCGCGCTGCTAACGTTCGAGGTTGGGTGTGGAGCTATGCCCTCGAAATGGACAGTGCGCTCATCAACAGCCTGCCCATCGTCACGCAGCGCGGCAGCATCGACGGCGGTACCGGCAATAACTGTACACAAAGCCTTCCATCCCGCCTGACGGTGGGCAGTCAAGCGCGGGTGCTGCCGGGCATTCCGAACAACGTGCGTTCCACTTATTCGACGATGGGGGCGCTGGTTGGAATCCTGCCGGGTGGGACGGTTTTTAGTATCACCAACGGACCGCAGTGCGCTGAGGGCATCCTCTGGTGGCAAATCTATGCGGGCGGGATTGTTGGCTGGACGGGTGAGCTTCAAGGCGCTTCGTATTGGCTGGAGCCCGCAAGCCTGAATAACACCAGCGCGACCATTACGGTGACGACCGCCGTGCTGAATCTGCGCAATGCGCCCAGTACCCGCGCAGATGTTTTGACGCGCCTTCGTAGAGGGGAAACCTACAGTATTGCCGGCAGAGTGGCAGACAACAGTTGGGTGCAAATCAACGTGAACGGCACGATTGGCTGGGTGGACGTCCGTTATGTCAATGCCACAAATCTGAACGCTGCGCCTGTGATCACTCAGTAGCGCTCAACTTCCCGAAGCGCAGTCGTGTACAGTGTTTTCAGCCGCGAGTTTAGGATCATTTCGTTCGTATTACTGAGGAGAGATGAACATGAAGTACATCGTTTTGCTCATGATGGTTGTGCTGGTCGT
>JACSRG010000536.1 GCA_014879865.1 Anaerolinea sp. | reverse complement strand
TGGAGCAGGACGGCATCGACCCGTCGCTGCTGTTTGATGTGGACGGGCGGGTTTACCTGACGAGTACGGGCAGCCCGCCGGGGATTTACCAGTCGGAAATTGATCTGACGACCGGGAGATGTCTCACGCCGCCGCGCTTGATCTGGCGCGGGACAGGCGGACGCTACCCCGAAGGACCCCACCTGTATCACATCGGGGGCTTCTACTACCTGCTGATTTCCGAAGGCGGGACAGAATACGCGCATCGCGTGACGCTGGCGCGGGCGACATCGCCGTGGGGAACGTTCGAACCCTGCCCCCATAACCCGATTTTCACGCACATGGATCAACCGGAAAACCCGCTGCAAGCGACCGGTCACGCCGATCTGGTGCAGGATCAACGCGGAAACTGGTGGATGGTCTGCCTTGCCGTGCGTCCGACACAGCGCTATTTCCCGACTCACCACTTAGGACGCGAGACGATCCTTGTCCCCGCCGCATGGGATGAGCGTAAATGGTTGGTCGTGAACAGCGGCAGCCCCGCCGATCTCGTGATGGAAGCAGATACGCTCCCAGCACAGCGCACACAGCCGAACACGGAACGGGATGACTTTGATCACTCTGTCCTCGATTTTCGCTTGAACTTCATCCGCACGCCCGACGAGTCGTGTTGGTCGCTGCGTGAACGCCCCGGTTGGCTGCGTTTGCGTGGCAGCGGCGCGACCCTGAACGACGCCGCAGCGCCGACATTCATCGGACGGCGGCAGCAGCATTTCCGCTGTATGGCGCGTGTTCTACTGGATTTTGAGCCTCAGACGGCGAACGATGAAGCCGGATTGACCGTGTACCAGAACGAAGACCATCACTACGAACTCGCGATCATTCGAGAAGATGATCAGCGACACATCGTCGTGCGTCAGCGGATCGGCACACTCACCGCCGTCACCGCGAGGCAATCTCTCCCCTCTGGAACGGTGACCTTGCTGATCGAGGCAGACACGTTGGAATACAGGTTCGCTTACGCGGGGAGTGATCACGTTATGCACCCGCTGGCGACCGCGCGCACCCGCTATTTGTCATCAGAGGTCGCCGGAGGCTTCACCGGGGTCTACATCGGCATGTATGTCTATGGCGCTGCCCCTGCCGATTTCGATTGGTTTGAGTATTGCCCGCAAGTAGAATGAGACGACTATGCTCTATCCGCAAACGAACACCTATCGTCAGGTCTGCGACCTCGGCGGCTTCTGGGACTTCCGTTTCGATCCCGACGATGTAGGGCTTAGCGCAAACTGGTCATTTGGCTTCGCAGACTCGCAGCCGATTGCCGTCACCGCTTCATGGAACGATCAATTTGCCGAAAGCCGCGATAATTTCTCGATTGGCTGGTATCAGACGCGCTTCACCGTGCCGCAGTTGTGGAGCGGTCAGCGCGTGTTCCTCCGCTTCGATGCGGTCAACTATCTCGCGGACGTGTGGCTGAACGGCGACTCGCTCGGCGGGCACGAAGGCGGCTTCCTGCCGTTCGCGTTTGACATCACCGACCGCCTCAAAGCGGGTGAAAATCGACTGGTGGTGCGCGTCGATGGCGATCTGGCAGTGGATCGCGTTCCGCCGGGGAAAGTCGGCGGGGCAGCATGGCACACGATGAACCGGGTCGAGTACCCGGACGCGAATTTCGGCTTTTTCCCCTACTGCGGCATTCACCGACCCGTGATGTTGTACACCGCGCCGCCGGATGCGATCCAAGATGTAACCGTCCGCACGGACATTGACGGGGGTAACGGACTCGTACAGGTTACGGTGGAATGCGTTGGTCACGTCGAGCAACTGCGGCTCACGCTCAGCGACGACGAACACACGCTGTCGCTTGGCAGTTCCCCCGAATACCCGGTCACACTAACGATCCCTGATGCGCGCTTCTGGTCGCCACAAGACCCGCACCTGTACACGCTGCGCGTCGAGGCGCTGACGAGCGGATCGGTGGTGGACGAATACACGTTGAACGTGGGTATCCGCGTGATCGCCGTGCAAGACGGTCAAGTGCTGCTGAACGGCGACCCTGTGCGCCTCGTCGGTTTTGGACGACACGAGGATTTCCCGGTGGTCGGGCGCGGCTACCTGCCCGCGCTGATCGTCAAGGATTTCGCCTTGATGCGCTGGGTGGGCGCGAACTCGTTTCGCACTGCCCACTATCCCTACTCGGAACAAACGCTCGATCTGGCGGATCGCTTGGGCTTTCTCATCATCGACGAGATGCAGGCGATTGGCTTGTTCTTCCGAGAAGACGGTTTAGAGCGGCGGGCGCAATTGTGTGATCGGTACCTCCGCGAATTGATCTCCCGCGATAAGAATCATCCCAGCGTGATCCTCTGGTGTCTCGCCAATGAACCGCAGTCCGTCAACCCGGAGATCGGCGCGGAGTACTGGCGTGATTTCTCGACGGCGCTCACCCGCACCTACAGCCACCCCGCCGCGCTCGACCTGTTCAAGTCGCTGGCGGACACCGCCCGCGCGCTCGACCCCACCCGCCTGATCACGATGGTGGGGTTTGTCGGCGCGGGCGAAGACTCGTACCAGTTCATGGATATAATCGGGCTGAACCGCTATAACGGGTGGTATACGCAGGCGGGTGAAATCGCCAAAGGCGTGCAGAGCGTCGCGGACGAACTCGACCTGATATACCGCAAGTTCGGCAAACCGATCCTGCTGTCAGAATTCGGCGCGGAGGCGCTGCCGGGACATCACGCGCTGCCCGCCGAGATGTACAGCGAAGAATATCAAGCGGATTTCCTGACCGCGTACATCGAAATGGCGCGAACTAAACCGTTTGTCATCGGTGAGCACATCTGGAACTTGACCGACTTCAAAGTCAACCAGC
>JACSRG010000364.1 GCA_014879865.1 Anaerolinea sp. | reverse complement strand
TCAACGGGCGGCGGGCGATGATGGAAGGCAGCACCCTGTTTTTCACACTGCTGGCGGTGCTGGCAGCGGTCTGGCTGCTTCAGCGGCGGCAGGTGTGGGTAGCGGTGCTGCTGGGTGCGGCGGCGGGTTTGGCGCTTGCAAGCAAGCATTCTGCAATACTCACGGTGGCGGCGTTGTTTGGAGCATGCGCGCTGTACCCATTAATCCTGTGGGTTGAGGGGAAATGGGGGTTGTTTTCGCGGCTAACCTACGCGCACCCTACGGAATCCCTACGACGGGAAGAAAATGTTCTGAAACAGGCGGGGCGGCTGTACGGTCTGCTGATCTTGGCGGGGATGCTTGCGGCGCTGGTGTTTTACGCGCTCAACCCGGCGTGGTGGGGCGACCCGATCAGCCGCGCCGGAGATGTCCTCGAACTGCGGGAGGCGCTGCTCGAAGGGCAAACGAATGCCTTCGGCGGCTACCCCGATGCGGGCGCGGCGCTGGCGGGCTTCTGGCGGCAAGCGTTCACGGCGACGCCGCAGTATTACGAGGTCGAAGGCTGGGGCGGCTACCTCGCGGAGCAGATCGCCGCGTATGAGGCGTCGATCTGGCGCGGGGTCGGGCTGCCCGCGCTGATCCTCGTCCCACTGGTGATTATCGGCGTGATTATGTTGGTGCGGACAACGTCACGGCAGACGCCGCGCCCACTGCGCCTGTTGATCGGCGTGTGGGCGCTGGCGATGCTGCTCACGGTGCTGCTGCTCACGCCGCTGGAATGGCAGCGCTATTATCTGCCGGTCTACCCGCCGATCCTGCTGCTGGCGGGCATGGGGTTCAGCGGCGCACTCCATTGGATACGTGAGAGGGCATGATAGATCACGCCCCGCTGTTTGGTGTTCGCCAGAAGAGACGTTACAACGCCGCGACCGCGTTCGCCAGATGCTTTTGCACGGTCTTGCTGTTGAAGCGATGCCAGATGTCCGGCACTTTGGCGCGCAGTTTTTCGCCCGTCGCCTCAAGTTCTGCCATATACGCGCGCAGCGCTTCAATCGCGGGCGCGGCGTCCTCCGGGTCGAGGCTGTCGATCAGATCGTTGAGGCGGATTCTCGCCGTCGAAACGTCGTTCAACGAACCGAGATGATCCTGAATTTCCTTGAGTTCTTCCACGAACGTCTTGATCGTGCTGCCCATCACGTCGGAGAATAACGACACGGCATAGCGCAAACGCTTGAATTCGATGCGCAGTGCGTGGATCGTTGTTTCGTCGGCGTCGGGCAGGACGCTGTCATAGGCACGGACGTGTCCGAGATGGTCGTAGATCAGGGTCGGCAGGATGTGGCGCACCTGCACCGGGGCGACATCGCCATCGCTGCCAGCGCGCGCGCCTGCCTTCGCGGTCGTCAGGAACTTGCCGAAGTCTCCTAAGAAGCGGCGATAGCTCCCCTTATCGAGCAGGCGATTCAGGTCAGCGCGTGCCTGTTCGCGCTCTTCGTCGAGTTTGGCGAAGGCAGGTTGCAGCGCGGTACGCTGCTCGTCGGACAATCCTCCGGCGTACTTCGTCAGGTTGTCGATCATCACGTCGAGGTCGCGGACTGCGCCCAACGCCCGCGCGACCTTGCGCAGTTGGCGATTATAGGGATCAATCGCCTTCGGTTTGTAGTAGCCGCCCAAGAGACGAAAAGTCGAGCGAATGCGCCGAATGGCGACGCGCATATCGTGGACATCCTCGATATCCTCACCCGTCCGGCTGCCCTGTTCGTGCTTCAATACCTTCACCAATTCGGGGAGGAGTGCCTTGCGCCCCGCTTCCGCCATCGTGTCATCCGCTTTGATCGGCGCAATTTGCGGCTCAAGCGCGGCGATCAGTTCTTCTCTGGTCATTGAGAATCCTCATTACGTCTCCAAACTTACAGGGAGTTTAAGGTTTGTTCTTCGGATAATCAAATTCCTTAACATGATTAAGGAATTTAGGGATATATTTCAATGCTGGCTAGAACTGCGTCTGCTGCAATAGGGCACGGAAGAACTCGAAGACGGTGATGTTGGGATTGTTGATGATGTCGCGCAGCCCGTTGTTCAAGATCGCCCACTGGTAAATCTGGATCGCCAGCAGGAGCGGGATGCCGATGCTGACCACGCGGATCGGCAGGCGCGCCACCGCCAGCGACACAGGCGCTTCGGAGAGTTCCGCGAGGCTCTGGCGCTCGGCGACGTACTGCAAGCGGCGCATGTTCAGGTCATCGCGGCGGCTGTTGAGCTGCACGTAGCGGTAAAGCGTATCGAGGCGTTGATCGCCGCTCCATGACTGGTCGAGCGCAGCGATCTGCGCGTTGAGCGACTCGATGTCCCGTTCGACTCCGACAAGCTGGTCGCTTATCGTCACGCTGTAATTGATACGCCAGCGATTTTGCCCGCGTCCGTAGGGTACGCGCACGAACACGAAATAATGGGCGTAGAGCAGCAGCAGCGGGATCACCACGTTGAAAGTGAGGATGCGTCCCAAGTCTTGCGGGAGCTGCGGCAGGTGACCGGCGATCAGCACTTGCGTGAGTGGGATAGCGAACAGGTAGAGCGTGATGATCATGATGATCAGGAAGCCGACGGGCAGCCGGTTCACCAGTTCGTCGCGCTGCGCGGCGGAGAGCTTGCTCTGCGCCATCGCGACCGCGTAGATCACAAGCAGCGCGAGGATCAACACGTAGAACGGCAGCGTGAACAATACGGCGAGTGCCTGCTGCGCGTTCTCGATCAGCGCGCCTGCGCCCGCTTGAATCCGCCCGCTGAGCAAGCTGAGAATGCCACCGCGATCCCCGATGAGGAACAGATAAGCGGGAATGACCGTCGCCATGACGGCGAGGATCAACAGCATGTCCATGTCGGAGATCGAACGCAGGATGCGCCCCAAGCGCGGCGGCAGCCGTTCGATCAAGAGGGTGGGCAAAAAGCGTTCGCGCAGACCGCGCTGACTGGTGTAGGCGAGAATGACGAGGACGAAGATCAGCAGCCAGATGACCGGAGCGAGTGCCAGCAGCGTCAGGTCAAGTTCGGAACTGCCGAGCAAATCGGCGGTGCGTGGATCGGCGCGGTTGATCAGGCGGCGGATGATGACCAGCGTCGTCACGATCAACGCCAGCGGGGCATAGAAGCGCGCCAAGCTCAACCACACGCTGCTGGTGCTGAACCAGTTGTTCCAGCGCTGCACCCACATCAATTCCATGCCGGCGTAGTAGCTGACGATGATGAAACCGACGCCGAGCGCGTACAGCACATCGACCCGCGTGGTGAAGACTTCTGGCTGAAAGATATGCACGAGCATATCCGCGCCGAAGAACGCCAGCAGCCCGGCGGAAACCGCCTCGTTGATCGCCAGCATGATCTGTTCCCAGACCGGGATCGCCGTGCTGAAGCGGTCATGAAAGCGCGGCACGAGGATCAACACGGAACGCACGAACATGACGAGGAAGGCGATCAACAGGATGAGCAGGAAGTAGGTGATCTCGCTGTCTTTGCCGTAGAGCGGCTGGTCGATCAACAGGCGGACGGTGTTTGCCACAACCAGCAAATAGATCAGCGCCAGCACGACATACAGCGGTTGGCGCAAAAAACGCCGTTCGAAGCGTTGAATCTCGTCGGTGATGCGTGTTCTGTTCGTCATAGCTTAGGCTCAGGTGATCGTTCTTGCAACATCTTACGGCATAACTGACGCGGATGCTATAATGGAGACGAAATCACCTGAATAGTGGGAGATGATTCTATGGCACACGACGCCGACCTCGCTGCGCAGCAGCAGCGCTGGGAGCGCGAAACGCTCGATCCGACGCTGTCGAAAATGCCCGAACGCCAAGACACGTTCATCACACAGTCCAGCGTGCCGATCAACCGCCTGTACACGCCGCTCGACGTGCCGGAACAGGACTATCTGCGCGATCTCGGCTTTCCGGGGGAGTATCCGTTCACGCGCGGCATCCATGCGACCGGGCAGCGCGGCAAGCTGTGGACGATGCGCATGTTCGCGGGCTTCGGCACTGCCGAAGAGACGAACGCCCGCTACAAGTACCTGCTCGAACAGGGGAACATGGGCTTGTCGGTCGCCTTCGATCTCGCTACGCTGATGGGCTACGATACCGATCAGCCGGAAGCATTGGGCGAATTCGGCAAATGCGGCGTGGCGATCAGTTCGCTCAAAGATATGGAACTGCTGTTTGACGGCATTCCGTTGGGCGATGTCTCGACCAGCATGACGATCAACAGCCCGGCGGCGATCATCTGGGCGTTCTACATCGCGGCAGCCGAAAAGCAGGGTGTCCCGATGGCGAAACTGCGCGGTACGCTGCAAAACGACATTTTGAAAGAATACATCGCCCAAAAAGAGTTCATCTTTCCGCCAGAGCCGTCGATGCGTTTAGTCGTGGATACCATCGAATTCGGCACGAAATACATGCCTTTGTGGAACACCATCAGCATCAGCGGTTATCACATCCGCGAGGCGGGCAGCACCGCCGTGCAAGAACTCGCCTTCACGCTGGCGGATGGGCTGGAATATGTGCGCTGGGGCGTCAAGCGCGGGCTGAACGTAGATGAGTTCGCGCCGCGTTTGAGCTTCTTCTTCAACGTGCATAACGACTTCTTCGAGGAGATCGCCAAACTGCGCGCGGCGCGGCGTATCTGGGCGCGCGAACTGCGCGAGACGTTCGGCGCGAAAGACCCGCGCTCGTGGCTGATGCGCTTTCACTGTCAGACGGCGGGCGTCAGCTTGACGGCGCAGCAGCCGGAAAACAACCTGATCCGCGTGGCGATCCAAGCGCTGGCGGCGGTCTTGGGCGGCACACAGTCGCTCCACACGAACAGCATGGACGAGGCGCTGGCATTGCCGAGCGAACACGCGGTCACGCTGGCGCTGCGCACCCAGCAGATCATTGCCCACGAGACCGGCGTGGTCAATACGATTGATCCGCTCGGCGGGAGCTACTTTGTCGAGGCGCTGACCGACCAGACGGAAAAGGCGGTTTACGACTACTTCCGGCGGATCGATCAACTGGGCGGCGTGCTGCCCGCCATCGAAGCCGGATTCTTGCAGACCGAGATCGCAGACGCCAGCTATCGCCACCAACTTGAGATGGACTCCAAGCAGCGCGTGGTCGTCGGCGTGAACGAGTATGACAACGCCGAACCGGTCGGCATCCCGATCCTCGCAATGGATCCCAACGGCTATGAGCGGCAGTGCGCGCGTTTGGCGCAGCTTCGACTCGAACGCGACAATGACAAGGTCGGGCAGGCGTTGGACGCGCTGAGACAGGCGTGTGCGGGGACGGAGAACGTCATGCCGTACCTGCTGGACGCAGCGCGCGCCTATGCGACACTCGGCGAAATCGTGGAAGTGATGCGCAAGGAGTTCGGCATTTACCGGGAGCCGATTCACATCTGATGAGCGTCGTATTGATCACCGGGGCATCGAGCGGGATCGGCTATGCGCTGGCGCTGGCATATGCGCGACGCGGCGATCATGTCGTGGCGACGGCGCGGCGGGCGGATCGGCTGGCAGCGCTTGAGGCGGCGATCAACGCGCTGCCGGGACACGGCGATATCCTGACCGTGTGCGCCGATGCAGCGGATTCTGCCGCTATGCAAAGTGCGGTCGATCAGGCGGTGGCGCGGTGGGGGCGCTTGGACGTGATCATTGCCAACGCGGGCGTCGGTCAGCGTGGCAGCATCGTCGATTCGGACTGGTCCGACCTCGAAACGCTGCTGCGCACGAACATCGACGGCGTGCTGCACACGATCCGCGCGGGCGTCCCGGCGCTGCGGCGTTCCGGCGGCGGGCACATCGTGCTGATCTCGTCGGTGGTCGCCACGATGATCACGCCGTATGCCGCCAGCTATGGCGCAAGCAAAGCCTTTGTGAGCAATCTGGCGCGCTCGCTCCGGCTCGAACTGGAAGCCGATCACATCGGTGTGACGGATGTGATTCTGGGGCGCACGGCGACCGAATTCAACGAGAAGCGGCTCGGTCACAGCGGGCGGGCGGCGAAAGCGCCGATCATCCCCGTCATGCAGGCGGACGCAGTCGCAGCGGGGATCATGCGCGCGGTCGAGCGGCGGCAAAAGCGCGTGGTGCTGCGTCTCTTTGACCGGCTGATTCTGCTTGGCAACGCGCTCATCCCCGCTTGGATCGGGCGGCGGGCGCTGAAACAATACAGGACATAACATGGCAGACAAGATCAACTCGATGCGGCTGTTGGATCAGCACAAAATCCCTTACGAGGTGCTGGAATACGACGGGTCGCAGTTTCACGACGCAGAGGAAGTGGCGGAGATGCTCGGCATTCCGCCGCATCTGATTTACAAAACGCTGGTGGTCGAACCGGATGGCGGCGGCAAACCGATGCTGGCGCTGCTCGCCTCCAACCGGCATCTTGACCTCAAGCGGTTGGCGGCGGCGGCGGGCGAAAAGAAAGTCCGTATGGCGGCGCACAAAGACGCCGAAGCGCAGACCGGACTCAAAGTGGGCGGCATTAGCCCGCTGGCGCTGACGCAGAAGAACTGGAAGGTGTTCCTTGACCAGCCTGCGACGGGGCTGCAGCACATCACCTTGAGCGCGGGGCAGCGCGGCTTGCAGATTCGGATGCCCGTGACCGCGCTGATCGGCTTGGTCAAGGCGCGGGTTGCCGAAATCGGCACAGATCAAGCCTAGTAGAAAGTCAAAAGTAAAAAGTTGAAAGTGGTGCTGTTCTTACTTTCAACTTTCTACTTTTAACTGCATTTAGCGTGAGAGGAACTTTGCCATCTCGAAATAACTCTCGCTGATCGGGCGCAGCTTGCTGACGGCTTCCTCAATCGGGATCGCCTTCATTTCGCGCCCGTTGAGCGCGACCATCACTCCGCTTTGCCCATCGCGCAGGAGTTCGACGGCTTTCACGCCCATGCGCGTTGCCAGCAGGCGATCAAACGCGCTCGGACTACCCCCGCGCTGGACGTGTCCGAGGATCGTCAGGCGGATTTCAAAGCCGACGTTCGGATTCTTCGAGAGGTACTGCTCAAGGTCGGTGGCGCGGTACGGCGCACCTTCGGCGACAACGGCGATGGCGTGTGATTTGCCGCGCACGTAAGCGTCTTCAAGCGCGGCGGCGACCTCTTCGAGCGAGGGCGGGCGCTCCGGCGTGACGACGATCTCCGCGCCGCCGAGGATGCCGCCCGTCAGCGCGAGGTAGCCGCAGTTGCGCCCCATCACCTCGATGATGAATGCGCGTTGATGCGATGACGCGGTATCGCGCAGGCGATCCAGCGAGTCGAGGATGATGTTGAGCGCCGAATCGACGCCGATAGCCATATCCGTGCCGTAAATGTCGTTGTCGATGCTGCCCGGAATCCCGACCACCGGGAAGCCCAAGCGATGCAGTGCCAGCGCCCCGGTCAAGCTGCCGTTGCCCCCGACCACCACCAACCCCTGAATCCCATGCTCATTCAGCCGGCGCAGCCCGCGTTTCTGTCCCTGCGGCGTCCTGAATTCCTCGTTGCGGGCGGTTTGCAGAATCGTGCCGCCGCGCTGAAGGATACCGCTCACTTCGACGCTGGAAAGCGGTTCAAAATCGCCATTGATGAGCCCCGTGTACGCCTGACGCACACCGTAGACTTGAATATCGTAGTTCATTGCCGTGCGCACGACTGCGCGAATGGCAGCATTCATCCCCGGCGAGTCACCGCCGCTTGTCATCACCGCTATTCTTTTCATCGCGGATGCTCCCGTGTTTCTTGTGCGGCGAATATTGTAGCCGTCTCTTTTGCAAACGCTAGAAGTTCAGCGCAAATGTTAATCCGCGCGCCATTGAATCCCCTCGATCTTTGACAGCCGCTCGTCCAAGCCCGCGCAGATCAGTGTGGTCAAATGGGGGAAATCGAGCACATGCGTCTCGCGACCGTCGCGCAGGATCAGCACACGGAACTGATCGACGCCCGCGAATCCCTTGATCTCATTGACGACACGGCGCAGCCGCCGCTGGTCGCGTTCGAGATCGTCGGTCGAGTGGAAGTAGACCGTGAGCAGGCGCGCAGCGAGTTCGGGCGGCGGGGGCGGCGCGAACTCGGCGAAGTAGAAGTCCGGCGGCGGCAGTTGATCGAAGCCCGGCGGCTCGGCAGCTTGATGATCGCCCTGCTGACTGCTGTTCCACCCGTTGCCGTTCGGCGGGATGTAGGCGGGAGCGGTGTCCGGTTGGGTATCATCCCACTCCGGCGTAACCGGCATGATGGGCGAGAAAGTCGAGTCGCTGGCAGTCGAGACGGATTCGATCTCTTTCTTGACCGTTTCGCACAGAATTTGCACATCCGCGCGCGACACATCCAGCTTGCCCGTGACGACGACGACGTCGCCATCGACCATCAGGTCTTCGAACTTCGACCATGTTTTCGGGAACAGCACCACGTCAATCGAGCCGAAACGGTCTTCGAGCGTGGCGACGCCCATCATATCCTTGTTCTTGGTCGGCATCTTGCGCAGCCCGACGATCAAGCCGACGAAGCGCACGTTCTTCCCGGCGAGGTTGCTGTCCTCGCTCTTGAGTTCCAGCGTGGTGACGATGTTCGTCCCGCGCAGCGCGTCGGCGATGGGGTCAATCGGGTGGCTGGAAATGTACAAGCCGAGCAGTTCGCGCTCCCAGTCGAGCATCTCGCGGTGACTGGTCTCAGCGGTCGCGCGCAGATTGGCGAGGATGTCTTCTTCGGTGGTGCTGGTCGCGCCGCCGAACAAATCCATCTGCCCGATGTCCTGCGCTTTGTGATGCTCGCCGCTGTAGCCCATGATGCGATCCAGCCCGTCGATCAACTGCTTGCGTTCGCCGAACGCATCGAGCGCCCCGACCTTGATCAGGCTTTCGACCGTCTTCTTGCCGACGTGCCGCAGGTCGATGCGGCGGCAGAAGTCGCGCAGGTCGGCGAATAATCCGCCCTCGCTGCGCGCGTCGATGATGTGCTGGAGCGCGCCGACGCCCGCGTTCTTGATCGCCGCCATGCCGAAGCGGATCGCCTGCCGCCCGTCGTCAAGGCGCTGAATGTCGAAGTCGAGGCTGCTGTAGTTGACATCCGGCGGCAAAATCGGCACGTTGAGGCGCTTGCACTCGGCGAGGAAGGTCGCGACCTTCGCCGTGTCGTCAAAGTAGACGGTGAGCAGCGCCGCCATGTATTCGGCGGGGTAGTTGCACTTGAGGAAGCCGGTTTGCACGGTGATCACGGCATAGTCGGCGGCATGCGAGTTATGCACGATAATGTCGTTGGCGACGAAGTTGTGTGTTTCGGGGATCGTCAGGTCATAGGTTTGCTTGTCGCCGACGTACTCAATCGAGACGATCTTGTCCCAGTAGATGTCGCTTTCCGCATGGGCTCGGAGTTCGGCAGAATGGAAATAGTCCGCCAAACGCCCGATTACCTCACGGGTGAAACCCGATTTAGTCGACGTTGAGGTCGGTGAAAACTCACGCTGCGCGATTCCCGTTTCGGCGTTCATTTGACGCCATGTGACATTGGATGCCGCTTGCGCTTGTCGAACCAGCGCCTTCACCTGCATCGGAATCACATCTTTCGTACCAAACGACTCCGGTGCTTCAAGCATCAGACGCGCGAGTTTCTCCCTTCGCGCTTGACTGACAAAATGCACAGCGATCTGTTCGGCAAAGGCACACAGATTTTCGTTTCCGGTTACGAACAACTGATAGCCATCGCGTCCGTCCCGGTAGTTGAAATGTGCTTTCTTGATGCGGCTGATGATCCCCAAACGTAGAAGCAAATGCTGAAGCTGATGCACCATACGCGTCGATGAAGTCGCATAAAACAGGTTCCGGCTTTGCTCGTTGATATGCCCATCGCCCTCCCACATGCGTGCAAGAAGCAGGGCAATACAGCGGTTGGTCAGACCAAATACTTCATCTGGAATGAACTTGGTATATGAGTTTGTGCCCCACAAGCCAAGTTCTTTGATCCATTCAACCAGTTCTTGCGGTTGACCACGCTGGATGCGTTTGCTGTAGACCGAATATGCTAGTTTGTGCCATGCAACCGACGCAGAGGAATTCTCAAACATTTGCAGATGCTTCACGTAATCCGTAAGCTGTTCGTCATCGGCGGTATAGTAGTAGACGCCCGTAGTATGGCACAAATTGCCTTCTGCCAGCAGATGACCGAGGACGATGAGCCGGTGATCTGCCCATGTGTCTTTGCCCTCGACCGGAATGCGGCGCGGTACGGCAATTTGATCGCCGGGGCACAGTTCACCGAGCAGACGCCAACCGTCAAAGGTGTAGAAGGGGTGGTTATCCGTCGCTTCGATTTGCCGC
Organism: Anaerolinea sp.; assembly: GCA_014879865.1. Taxonomy (GTDB): domain Bacteria; phylum Chloroflexota; class Anaerolineae; order Aggregatilineales; family Phototrophicaceae; genus Flexifilum. The sequence goes on along the minus strand of JACSRG010000364.1, from coordinate 5,030 downwards.
CCTAGCTGGGTGGTCAAACGGTACACGGGCTTGACGCCGTTCACCATGACCTGTCCGATGCTGCCCGCTTGCAGTTTCAGTGTATCTGTATTGAGCGACGGCGTTGCAGCAACCGTGACCGTACCTGCCGCCAAATCTTCAACGCGGACGAGGCGTCCGGTATCAGCATCGATGATCTCGGTATCACCCACGACGCACTTGTTGAAGCCGTAGTTAGCGAAGAACTCGATTTCGTCAAAGATGGCTTCGGCGATTTCCGGCGTCATCGTCGGGTCAACTTCGGGACCCCGCTTCATGAAAATCTCTTTGTGTTTGAGCAGGTCTTCTTTCTTCTTTTTCGAGACGGCGCGGCGCATCAAGTCGGCGTCGCCAAGCGAGTAGCCGAACAAGCTGCCCGCCACCTGCATGATTTGTTCCTGATAGGTGATGATTCCGTAAGTTTCTTCGAGGATCGGGCGCAGCCCTTCGTGGTGGTAGTTGATCTCTTTCTTGCCGTGCATGCGCGCGTTGAATTCGGGGATATAGTCCATCGGACCGGGGCGGTAGAGCGACACGGCGGCGATGATGTGCTCGAACTTCGACGGGCGCATCTCGCGCAGCATCCCCTGCATACCCGTACTTTCAACTTGGAACACGCCGACCGTTTCACCGCGTCCGATCATCTCGAAGGTTGCCGCCAACATGCGATCCTGTTCGGGATCACCTTTCGGGCGGTAGGGGATGGTGTCCATCGAGTAATTCGTGCCGTGATAGCGGTTGATCAAATCGCACGCTTTGCGCAGATACGTCAGCGTGGACAAGCCGAGGAAGTCCACCTTGAGCAAGCCGATGGCTTCGCACGTTTCCATCGGGAACTGCGTCACCTGCTTGATCGAAATGCCTTCTTCGCCTTCTTCGGTCTTGGACTCCTTCGTCTGGCGGTGGAGCGGGATGTACTCGTCCAGCGGCTTGTCGGCGATGATGATGCCTGCCGCGTGGGTCGAAGCGTGGCGGTTGATCCCCTGCAAATGCTCGGCAAGGTCGATCACGCGCTTGATTTCGCCGTTGGTGTCGTACATCTTTTGCAGTTCGGGGTTATCCGACACGTACTCTTTGACCGGCTTGGGCTTCGGTTCGGTGGGGATGAGCCGCGCCGCCTGATTGACCAGCGTGAGATCGACGCCGAGCACGCGCCCCACGTCGCGCACGGCGGCTTTCGCGCCGAGCGTACCGAAGGTGATGATGGCGGCGACCTTGTCTTCGCCGTACTTGCGCGCGCAGTAGTGGATCATCTCGGCGCGGCGGTCATCGGGGAAGTCCATGTCGATGTCCGGCATACTGACGCGACCGGGGTTCAAAAAGCGCTCGAACAGCAGGTTGTTCTGAAGCGGGTCGATGTTGGTGATGCCGAGGCAGTACGCCGCGACGCTCCCCGCGCCTGAACCGCGCACATTCCACCAGATGTCGGTTTCGCGGGCGAACTCGCATAAATCCCACACGATCAGGAAGTAGGTTTCAAAACCCATCTTGCCAATGACGTTGAGTTCGTGATCCAAGCGCTGACGAAGTGCCGGATCGTTCTCGTGTCCGTCATAGCGCCAGCTTAAGCCCTTTTCGCACAGATAGCGCAGGTACGTCCCGGCGGTGTAGCCCGCTGGCACGGGGAAAACAGGCAGGTGATAGCCTTTGCGATCAAGGTTGATGTCGCACATTTCGGCGATCTTCAGGCTGTTGAGCAGCGGCGCGCCGTCGGCGATGTGCCCGAAGGTGTCCCACATTTGTTCGGCGCTGGTCAAGAAGTAGCTGTTGTCCGTCATGCGCATCCGGTTATCGTCGGCTTTGTTCGCGCCCGTCTGGATGCACAGCAGCGTATCATGAACGTCGAAGTCGTCTTCGAGGACGTAATGCACGTCGTTCGTCGCGAGGAAACCTACGTCGTCTTTGCGCCCGATCTCGATCAGCCAGTCGTTGACCGTCTTGAGTTCGTCGATGGCGTGGCTTTGCAGCTCAAGGTAGAAGTTGTCGCGCCCGAAAGTTTGCACGTACCAGTCGATCAATTCTCGAGCTTCGCGCTCTTTGCCGTCCATGATCATGCTGGGGATTTGCGCGGCAAGGCAGCCGCTCGTCACGACCAAGCCTTCGGAATGGGCGGTAAGAAAATCCCGGTCGATGCGCGGACGGTAGTAATAGCCGCGAAGCTGCGACTCGCTGGCGATCTTGAGCAGGTTCTTATAACCTGTTTCGTTTTTCGCCAGCATCAGCAGGTGAAACGGGCGGGTATCCAGCTTGGGGTCGCGATCTTCCATCGAGCGCCGCGCGAGGTAGCCTTCCATGCCGATGATCGGCTTGATGCCCGCTTTCTTGCACTCCGTGTAGAAATCGATGACGCCGAACATCGTGCCATGATCGGTGATCGCCAGTGATGACATGCCCAGCTTGGCGGCGCGCTTGACAATCTTATCGACACGGCTGAGACCATCGAGCAGGGAGTATTCCGTATGGACGTGCAAATGGACAAACGGTTTTTCAGACATAGCGGGTTGCAGAAGTTCCTGTGGTTGACTGAATCTAGTATAGCCGCCCTCGAAAATTTGTGCAGTCCAGATTTGTGGATAGAAACGAATGAGAAAAGCGCCCCATGAGGGAATGCAGGGGTAAAATCGGTCGAATGTTAACCTGAGAAAGGACGGCACATGCGACACTTTCGCGCAGTGATGAGTTTGCTTGGAATGTGGATTCTATTGGGCGTTGGTATGGTGCAGGCGCAGACGACGGTCGGCGCGTGCGGATCGGCGGCGGGCGTGCCGCTGGGCATCGGGGAATATACGCTCGAATGGGATGGCTTGACCCGCGAATATATCCTCTACATCCCCGCCAGCTATGATGCGGCGCAGCCCGTGCCGCTCGTCTTGAGCCTGCACGGGTTCGCCTCCAGTCCGCGCCAACAAATGGGCTTCTCCGCGTGGAATGAGGTAGCAGACGCCGAAAATATCATCGTGGCGTATCCGGCGGGGACAGGGCTTCTGCTGCGCTGGAATTCGGGTTTGTTTGCCGAAGCGGCGAACGGCTCGGTCGATGATGTCAGCTTCCTGACCGGACTGATCGATCATCTCGCGGAGACGTACTGCATCGACACGACGCGCGTATACATCAACGGGCTGTCGAACGGCGGCGGCATGAGCTACCGCTATGCCTGTGAAATGGCGGATCGGGTCGCGGCGTTCGGCGGCGTGGCAGGTGCGTACAGCGCGATCCCCGGCGGGTGCGATCCGTCGCAGCCTGTCCCCGTGATCCTGTTTCATGGCACTGACGACCCGATTGTGCCCTACGCCGGTGGTGACGAGATGGGTGGTTTCCCCGCGCTAACTGACTTTGCCGCCGATTGGGCGGAGCGCGATGAGTGCGCGGCTGAACCGGAGACGATCAGCGGGCTGCCGGAGTCGGTCGAAGCGGTGCGCTACACAGGCTGCGCCGATAACGTGCTGGTCGAGTTCTACACGCTGCTCGGCGGCGGGCATACATGGTCAGGGAGCGGCGTCGCGATTCCGCGCATCATCGCCGGGGAGACGAACCGCGACATCGAGGCGAGCGAAATCATGTGGGCGTTCTTCGAGCAGTACCAGCGGAACTAGCGTTCCGGCGGGACTAAAGCGGGAATGTTGACAGCGCCGGTTTCACCCTATAATGATGGCTGATGTCTTAACATTTGTGGATGCTATGCCAGAGTTACCGGAAGTTGAAACCGTCGTGCGTGGTCTGCGTGAACCGCTGATCGGACGCACGGTCTTGTCGATGTGGTACGACTGTGATCGGACGGTCAAAACGCCCGATCCTGATCAATTCGCGGCGCGAATCGCCGGGCAAACGTTCCGTTCGATCACGCGCCGCGCCAAGTATATCGTCTGCGAACTGGATCACGATCTGCTGGTGGTGCATCTCAAAATGACGGGGCGGCTGTATGTCGTACCCGATACGGCGGTCAACGATGGGGATCGCTGGGTGCATTTTCGCCTACAATTGGATGGCAGCCAGCAGTTACGCTTCTCCGATGCGCGCAAATTCGGCTTCGTCGCGCTGACGGATCGGCTCGACGCGGTGACGCCGCTGCTCGGACCCGAACCGCTCTCCGGTGATTTCTCGCCGGAAGTGCTGCGTGCCCGTTTGGGCAAGCACAAAAAGGCGATCAAGGCGCTGCTGCTCGATCAAGCCTTCCTCGCCGGGGTAGGGAACATCTACGCCGATGAGGCGCTGTTCCTTGCCAAGATTCACCCGCTGCGTGCGGCGGACAGCCTGACCGACGACGAGATCGCGGCGCTGTTTGCGGCGATCCGTAGGGTGCTGGATGCGGGCATCGAACGCGAAGGCGCGAGTGTCAACTGGTATCGCAAGCCGGACGGCACAACGGGAAAAGCACAGAATCATTTCAACGTGTACGACCGCGCGGATCAACCGTGTGTGGTATGCGGCGGAGCAGTCAGCAAGATTCGCGTGGCGCAGCGCGGAACGCATTTCTGCCCCACGTGCCAGCGCTGAAGATATAGGGGACAACACTATGGAAAGCGGATTTGGCGATTTTCTGCGGCAGATTCCCGTGCCGCTCATCGGGATGTTTTGCGTGTCCGCGCTGCTGCTGGTCGTGGTTGGCGGCTATATCATGTGGGCGCGATCACAGCGCCGCCAGACAGCGCTCGCCAATGCGATCAACGCTGGCGGGATAAACCCAAGCACCATGGAACCCGCCGATATGCCTGACCTTGACAGTCTGACTTCGCCCGGCTCGATCCCCGCTGTCGCGCCGCGTCCGACAGGGACGCAGCGGATCAAGCTCGCGGAAGGCGAGATGATCGATGTCGTGGAGGTGCTGACGGTGCTGCGCGATGTGGCTGACGGCAGCCTGATCGTGCAGATCGGAGAGAGCGCGTTTCGCAACCCGCCCGCCACCGCCGACGCCGAATTCAAGCGGCGCTTCAACCTGACGATGAAAGAATTGGTGAGCGGCGCACGTTCGACCGCGACTGTCCCCGCCGTCACTGCGGCGGATGCGCCTGCCG
>JACSRG010000852.1 GCA_014879865.1 Anaerolinea sp. | reverse complement strand
GTGCCGGATGCCGTGCAGCGCGGCTGGTTCTATCGGGGCGTGACCGCGCCCAACGATCCGCTGCCATCCGATCCGCTGCTGCGGCCTGAATGGTGGCACGGCGTGGAGTGCGATCCGCCGCCAGAGATCAAACCGATCCGCGAGCCGGACTGGAGCCAGTTTCTCAACTGCGACACGTGGAGCAACTTGATCGATCCGCCGGTACTCAATCACGACGAAGCCGATCAGCTCGGCACGTTCTCGTTGTTCTGGACGCAGCCCGCAGCGAATCTGACTTACGTGCTGGAAGAAGCCGCGCGCGCCGACTTCAAAGACGCGGTCGCCATTTACGTCGGCCCGGATGATCGCCTGGTGTTGTATGGTCACGCGGCCGGCGTGTTCTATTATCGGGTGCGGGGCACACGCGAGATGTTCTCCAGCGATTGGTCGAACGGCGTGGCCGTCAACGTTGCGCCCTTGACGCGCTGGGTGCTCAATCCCGATGAGACGTACTCCGACGAGACCTTGCTCACCGTGCAGCATGCCGTGCTGCGGCTGTGCGCGGCGCGCGGCGATGTGTTTGCCGTGTTGGCACTGCCCGAGCATTATCGCGAAGACGACGCAATCTTTCACGCGCAGACTTTAACCACGGAACGCAGCGGTTTCTTCGGCCCGGAAGAATCACGCACGCTGAGCTTTGGCGCGTTGTATCACCCGTGGCTGATCGGGCGCGAAGAAAACCAATCGGGTGAGTTCCGCCGCACACCGCCCGATGGGGCGATGACGGGCATCATCGCGCAGCGCACACTGGCGCGCGGGGCCTGGGTCGCTCCCGCCAATGAATTCTTGAAAGGCGTGGTCGCGCTCACGCCCGCGATCGATCGCAGCCGCTGGCTCGATCTGCAGGACGCGCAGCTCAACTTGATCCGCCACGAACCGAAAGGTTTCACCGCGATGAACAGCGACACGCTCAGCAGCGATGAAGAGCTGCGCCCGATCAATGTGCGGCGCTTGTTGATCTTGCTGCGACGGCTGGCACTGCGTCTCGGCGCAACGTATGTTTTCGAGCCGAACAGCGATGCCTTCCGCCGATCGGTACAGCGCGGCTTTGAGTCGATGCTCGACGGCATGTTCCAGCGCGGTGCGTTTGCCGGTGCGACGGCCGCCACGTCGTATCAAGTGGTGACGGATACTTCACTCAACACGCCAACGTCGGTCGATCAGGGCCGCTTCATCGTCGAGCTGCGCGTGGCGCCGTCGCTGCCGTTGACGTTTCTCACGATCCGCCTCGTGCAGACGGGCGATCGGACGTTGGTCACGCAGGAACAGTAGAAGCATCCTGAGCGGAGTGGTGGGCGTTCTTCGACTTCACTGCGTTCCGCTCAGAATGCGCCCACCGCGCAGTCGAAGGATGCGCGAACTGATCTGGAGAACAAATCAATGGCAGATTCCGCCAACGAGACGACCCGCTATCCGTTCACGGCCTTCAATTTCGCCGTCGAAATCGACGTGCCCGGCGTCTCCAGCCAGGTGTGCAGCGCGTCGTTTCAGGAATGCGACGGGCTGGAGATGACGATGGACGTGAAGACGATCCGTGAAGGCGGCAACAACGGTCAGCAATTGCGCTTGAGCGGCCCGTTGAACTTCGGCACGCTGACGTTGAAACGCGGCATGACGGCTACGTTCGATCTGTGGGACTGGTTCAGCGCGGTGCTCAACAAGCCCAGCCTGCGGGCCGATGCCGAAGTCGTCGTCTTCGCGGCCGATGGTTCTACCGAGCGAGCGCGTTTTTTGCTCAAGCGCTGTGTGCCGATCAAATTGAAAGCGCCCGCGTTGAACGCCAAAGACGGCACGGTAGCGATTGAAGAATTGCAACTGGCGTACGAATCGCTGACGCTGAAGTCGAGCAAATCATCCAGCAACGGCTTCGGTTTCTCGGCGTCATTGTCCGTGTCGGCAGGTGTCTCGATCGGTGGCTGATCTACCTCTCCTTGTGGGAGAGGCTGCGCGTAAGCGCGTGGGTGAGGGTACATGCCTGAATCGACTCAATTAGCCAAAGCTGAACTGCACGAACTCGACGCGAACTTTCAAAACGAGATCAACCGCGAGAAGTGGACCAAGGTCCAGTTCAACCCGGAATCGCTGAAAGTCAGCTTTGCCAATCAAGTACAGACGCCGCAAGGCTCGGGCGATCAGAACGGCCCACAGTCACGCCAGTTCGTAGGCGCGGGCACAACCAAGCTCGCCGTGACGTTGTGGTTCGACGTGAACGCGCCGCAGCCCGAAGGTTCTTCTGAAACCGACGTGCGCAAGCTCACGCAGAAGGTGGCGTACTTCATCACGCCGCAGGCGACGCAGGACAACCCGCCTAAATATTATCCGCCTGCCGTGCGCTTCATCTGGGGCTCGTTCCAGTTCGACGGCATGGTCGATTCGGTGGAAGAGTCGTTGGAATTCTTTTCGCCTGAAGGGGTGCCGCTGCGCGCCAGTGTTGCCTTGAGTCTGTCACAGCAGAAGATCACCGAGTTCACCTTCAGACCGACGAACTCGCCGCCGGGTGCGGGCGGAGCAAACGGCGCGGCGTCAGGCACTCGACCGTTAGCGCAAGCGAGTGCGGGCGCATCCTTACAAGCAATGGCGTCGGCCGCCGGTAAAGGTGACTGGCAATCGATTGCTTCTGCCAACGGCATCGAGAATCCGCGCCTATTGCAGCCGGGGCAGCTGATCGATCTGAATGTCAGCGCGCCGTCGATCAAGATCGGAGGATGAGATGCCCGTCGTGATCAATGAGTTCGAAGCCGTTGTCGATCAGTCTGCGCCAGCGGCCACCCGATCGGCTTCCAGCAGCGAAACGCAATCCGCCGAGCAAGGCCGCGGCGCAACGC
>JACSRG010000851.1 GCA_014879865.1 Anaerolinea sp. | reverse complement strand
ATGATGCACTTCGTCGTAAATGACCAGCTTAAAGGCGCTGCCAGAGTCGGCGATCAGGTCACCGGCGGAGTGATAGGTGGTGACGGTGATCGGCTTGATGCGCTTCTCGCCGCCGTAATACACGCCGATGTCGATTTCAAACGCATTCACCAAGCGGGCATACCACTGGTGCAGAAGATCGATGGTCGGCGCGACGATCAGCGCAGACCGTGCGGCGCGATAGACCGCGTGAATGGCGACGAACGTTTTGCCTGCACCGGTCGGCAGGACGATGCTGCCGCGTCGCTCTGCCTGTTCCCACGCATCCAATGCCGCCAACTGGTAATCGTGCGGTTCGCGCACGTCGTGTAAGGTCAGCGTGAGGCGCTGCCAGCGCGGGACATGATCCTTGATCCCGGTCTCACGCAGCCACGAGAGCAGGGTCGGGTAGCGATACCCTTCACAGCGCCATTTCTCTTTGACCCACGAAAAAGCGCGGTGCGGTTTTCCCCCCTCAAAGACCAGTGTTCCACCCTGAAAGGTGAGGCGTTGTTCGCTCATATCTTAAGCTGGCTGATACGGACAAGTGTTCATACTATAACACCTTCCCGCCTTCTTATCATGCCCCTTAGCGGACTAAGCCTTGCCGCTGTACCTGATCGACCAACTGGCGAATCGGTGCCAGATCGAGCAGCGGCATATCACCGACCATGCTGTACTTGTACGCAGCACTCGCAGCACCCCAGCGCAGCGACTCTGTCACTGATAACCCGGTCAAATGCCCAAACAAATAGCCGGCGACGAAGGAGTCCCCGCCGCCCACCCGGTCGATGGTCGCCGCTGGATAGACGGGTTGTTTCGTAACGGTATCGCCAGATTGGGCGATAGCGCCGTCTGCGCCGAGAGTCATCACGACGGTGGCATTTGGATACAGTTCGTGCATCTGACTCACTGCGGCTTCTGGATCAGCGGAAGCAGCGTAGAGATTGATCGCATCACGAAGGGGGAGAAATAAGATGTCTGCGATGGATGCCAGCTCGTGACAACCAGATCGCGCAGTCTGTGCTGACCACAACAACTGGCGGTAATTAATGTCAAAGCTGAGCAGCCAACCGTGCTGTTTAGCCAAGCGAGCGATTCGGTGCGCTGTCTGCGCTGCCGACTCCCCAAGCGCGAGGGTGATTCCCGAAAGGTGCAGCAGACGGGCGCTCTCAGAGGTTAGGATGTCTGCGGGCAAATCGGACGGTTGGATGCGTGCGGCAGCGCTGCCTGCGCGGTCATAAATCACCCTGCCGCTGCGTGGGTCACTGCCTGCTTCATAGAAATACAAGCCCACGCGATCTTGGTCTGTCCAGACGACATAGGATGTGTCCACGCCGTGTGCACGGATAGCATTCACAATGCTGTGTCCCACGGCATTATCGGTCATACGGGAAACCCATGCGACCCTCAACCCTAAACGGGCAAGCCCAACTGCCACGTTGGACTCACTTCCACCCACGTGAGCCTCATAGCGGGTGCTTTGTTCTATTCGTAGTAGATCAGGTGGAGACAAGCGCAGCATCGTTTCGCCGAGCGTGATGACATCGTAGGTCACACTAATCGCTTCCGAATTCTGCTCAGGGATGGTCATTTACTCAATCCTCCAACAGACGGCTCTGTACACGACTATAAACGTCAATTCAGGGAAAACAAGCTGAATAAGCCTCACAACCCGGTTCACACGCCGACCTGCCGACCACGCAGCACCCATCCTTCATACTGACCCGATGACAGGCAGCCCTTAGTTGACTATTTTGTGGGGGCGACTCATGCTATCCTCGAGCGTGCGCGATCATCGCTTTCGCATAAGCTGCGTTGTGCTCCGTTGGCTCAACTCAACTCCCCGTGAGGCGCAGCACCAAAGTATCATCTGACATCGCTGCCTCAAACAGGGTAACACTCGAAGAGTAGAAGCGCAGATCATGATTTGCACCGCAGAAGAGCCATTTTCGACGACAAGCGGCGCTAACCGACCGTCCAATAAATCAACGCCGAATACGTCTCGCGTGGCCAGACACAACCGCCATTCTGAGGCGTCAACCGCCGCCGGAGTAGTTCAATCAAGAAGGCGTCATGTTCATCGTTGGTGGCTAATCGAAAATGCTGCTTGATAGACAGCAGGGCATCCTCAAGACTTGGGCTGATTCGCGCTTCCCAAGCCCCGGTGTTTTCCATGAGCACGTTCGGGAAGATGTTCATTTGCAGCAGGCAGTTATAGGCGATGATGGCGTTGGGGCTGTCGTAGGGATGCCCCCAAAGCTGGCGTGATGCTTCCGCCATGAGTCCGTCAAGGCGCGGCGCGCGCAGGAGGAGAAAGCACATGCGCTTGGTTGAGGCGATCATTTGCCGAATGAAACGGGGAAAATCGGGATAACCGTACATCGCATGGGAGCACAGCGAAAAATCATGCCGTTCGACCGGGGTATCGGGCCATGCGCCGTGAATCACGCTGACATTGGCGATATTCTGCTCGACAAGGTTCTGGCGTAGATAGTTGAGCATCGCTGCCGATGGATCAAGGGCGGTAACATGCGCGGCGCGCTGCGCCATCAGGGTCGTCCACATCCCTGTTCCCGCTCCAATATCGAGTACGGTTGAAGTGGGATCAAGCTGTGCGATGACAAAATCACGGCTGGAATCGGGCTTGCTCCAGCGAGTTTTAACCCGCTCAGAAAACTCATGAACCCGGTTTTCCCAGAGATCATGCTGCGACTGTTGATCCCGATTCCGGTTTTCTGCGAGTTCCCGCCAAAGCCTGCACCAGTCCGTTACCTGTTCCATAGAAATTAGCGGCAGGGGACACCGGGTTTGAACCCGGTGGGGAATGCCGTGCCCGTGCTTGCA
>JACSRG010000262.1 GCA_014879865.1 Anaerolinea sp. | reverse complement strand
GAGTGGGGTGACTTGCTGCTGGAAGCAAAGCTGAACTTCCTCTTCATTACGAGTAAACATCACGACGGATTTTGCTTGTGGGACAGTCAGCTAACCGACTTTAAGGTGACGAACACCCCTTTCCAGCGCGATATTATCGCTGAATTGGCACAAGCGCTGCGGGAACGTGGCATTGGACTGCATTTCTACTACTCGCTGGTTGATTGGACGCACAGTGCCTATCGAACCGATTGGAGCGCCTATGTCGCCTACTATCAAAGTCAAATCCGCGAACTCTGTACGCAGTACGGGCAGATTGCGGGTTTCGTTTTCGATGGCTATTGGCCGCGTCAGGAATTTGAAGGCGACGAGATCGTGTACTTCAGCCCGCGCGGTCTCTGGGATTTGGCTGGGACCTACCAGATCATCCATCAGCTTCAGCCGCAAGCCGTCATCTGCAATAACACCCATATTCTGCCGCTGCCCGGAGAAGATTATCAGGTGTGGGAACTCGATCTACCGGGCGAGAATACAATCGGGTTCAATACTGATCAGCGTGGTGACAAGTCGGCTGCAAGTTGGTTCAATCTCAACGGCGGCTGGAGCTACAGCCCGCGCCAGCATCGCGTCATGACCCCTCATCAACTCATGGATCACTACCGTCGGGTGCGAGCCGCCAATGCGGTTTTCATGCTCAATGTCGGTCCGCGTCCTTTCGGTGACATTCATCCCGAAGAACAGACGGTTCTGCGTCAGTTCGGGTTATTGCGCGAACAGGAAGGGATCTAGAGGATCGATGAAGCGTGCTTGTCTATTCATGCTGGTCCTCGTTTTGATGACAGGGGGATCGTTATCCGCCAAAGCACAGGGTGCTGCTACCTACTTTGTCGCTCTGAACGGCGATGATGCGAATCGTGGAACGGAAACCGCGCCGTTCCTCACCATGCAACACGCCGTCGAAGTGGCACAGGGCGGTGATACGATTTATGTGCGGGCAGGTCTGTACTACACAGACCCGATTCATTTGACGGCTCAACTCGATAAGCCACTGACCATTCGTGCCTTTCCCGACGAAACGGTCATCCTTGACGGCAGTCGCGCGCCGGATGAGTCCGATATTTTCTACATCCCCGGCTGGCGCTACATCATTCAGGGATTCGAGATACGCAACGCCAAGCGTATCGGGATCAACCTGTACCCCGGCAGTGCGACATTCATCGAAATCCGCGAGAACGTCATCCGCGATTCGGACTACGGCGCAATCTACAGCGGTGGTTCGTCGTACTTGACCATCGACGGCAATACGATCTATCACAATGTCCGCCGGAATGATCGCTTTCAGTTTGACCACGCCAGCGGCTGGGATGCGGCGGTCAGCATTGACGGCACGAATAATCGGGTGACACACAACCAGATTTATGAAAACTGGGGTGAGGGGATCGGCTGTTACGGGACAGATCACGTTGTTGCTTACAACACGCTCCATGATAACTACAGCGTCGATCTCTACGTCAATAACGTGCGCAACACCGTAGTAGAGGGGAATTTCATCTACTCGCTGAATTTGCCCGCCTATTTCCGCGAAACGTGGCAGGGGACGGGTCCCGCCGTCGGGATTCAGTTCTCCAACGAGAACCCCGGCGATGTTTATCAGTTCGACAACGTGCGTATCGTCAACAACATCATCACCGGGCGGCGCTTATGGGGCATGTACAATTGGAGCGCGCGCTCGACACAGTACGGCGGCGGCGCGCCGCGTGGGATGCACGACAGCCTGATCGCGTTTAACACCGTTGCCGCATTCGGCAGCGTTGGCTTGATTCATCTGGATGCTGCGGGGCACCGCGACACGCTGATCAGCGGCAACATTTTTTATCAACTGAATGCAGACAGCCCGAACACGGATTTTGACTCCTCGACAGGGATCACTTTCGACCACAATCTGTGGTACTGCGGAAATGGTGCATATGATTCCTATGGCGGGGATGGCAGCGGTAACGGCGATGTGCGCGCCGACCCGCGTCTGCTCAATCCGCTCGGAATGAGCGTAGATGATTTTCGCCTGCTGTCCGATTCTCCGGCTGTCGATGCCGCCGGGGAGTCCGCTGGCATCGGACTCGATCTGTTTGAAACGCTGCGTCCCACTGGAAATAGGTTTGATATAGGCGCGGTCGAATTTGATCCGGCAAATCAACCCTCCGCAGTTGGGACAATCAGCTTGCCGTGCCAGCCACTACAACCGCCTCCGGCAGTTGTGCCGGCGGTCAGCACCGTGATCAGCGGCGACGAAACGCTCATCACGCTTGACGATGTTGTCACGGGAACGGGCGTTAATCAGTTCCGCTACAGCAGGGGTTGGCAAACAGCGCGCGACGAAACCGGTACTAGCGCGCCGTACAACGGCACGAACAGCTATAACGCCGTTCGGGGCGCGACAGTCCAGCTTTCCTTCATCGGTACGCAGATCGATTATTACGCGGTTGAAGCGCCGAATCATGGTATCGTCGCCGTCTCTATTGACGACGGAACCGAGTCCCTTGTTGACCTGTACCGCGTGGCTCGCGCCGGTGATCAATTGGTGTGGAGCAGCCCGGTACTGCCGATGGGCGAACACGTTTTCACAGTTCGCGTCACGGGTGAGAATAATACCAGCGCCTCAGCAGCCTATGGAATCATGGATCGGGTGGTCATTCACGCGCGGCAAGAGTGATGTTGCTAGGCTCTAGGTTTCAGCAGTGGCGCCTAGCCGTACCCCTCGTCCCACACGCCGGGCTGATCGCCTATTGCTTTCAGCCTTAGAAGCCTTCGCTCGGCTTGGACAAAGCCCTTGTCCTTGCCCCCACTTATCCATAACTCAGGTTAATCAGGGTTTGCACATCGTGCGTGAGCAG
>JACSRG010000081.1 GCA_014879865.1 Anaerolinea sp. | reverse complement strand
AGGCGTGGGGCACGTCCGCAAACACTCGACGAAATTCAGGAAACAGCCCACGTCTTAGAACAGATGCTTACCGCCTACCTCGCGACGACCGACCTATCCGCCTCGGATCGGCGCTGGGTACAGGGCGACGCTGCGATCAAACTGCTCGTGCTCGCACGACTTGCGCGGCGTCATTCCATCGCTGTCAGCGTCCAACTGTTCACCCGCGCCTTATACCTTAGCCCAACCGTGCTATTCCAAGCCGCCGCCATCCTCTGGCGTAAGCGCAGCGCCGAATCCGGCACTTAGCCGGGATGCGCTAGCAGTAAGTCGCGCACGGCATTGAGCACACTGCCGCTGTAGCGCCGGTAGCGCGGAAGCTGGCGCAGGATCGGCAGCAACCGGGCAGCATGTCGATTTGGGAGCGTCCCCCGAAATTCCAGATGTTCGGTCTTTTCGACGATTTGCCGGTACTGCGCAGGTGAAACATCATTCTGCCGCGCGAGGCTTTCTAGCAAGAGGCGATACTGTTCAGCACGCCGCTGATAGACTCGCGGATCGGTTCGGAAAGCCGCGTGCCAGCGTTCCCGCCAGCGAACCCCCGTAGTACCCACTTGATTCGCGGTATGCTGACGATAGTGCATCAGGCTGCGCGGCAGCGGATACAGGCGTGTTCTCAGCGCCAATTGCAGCCCGATCCACTCGTCGTGAATCCATAGAGCGGGAATTGGCAATACCACATCACGATAGACGCTTCGGAACGCCATCGTCGCGCCGGTAATTACCGGGCGCATGAGCAGAATCGACAGCGCCTCACCCTGTGTCATTTGCTGCTGTTGATGCCGCGAAAATCGTACCGACTGCCACAGCGTGTAACCGAGCGGGCGCAGATGGTCATCGACTACTGTCGCGTCCGAGAACGCCAAACCGATCCCCTCGTCGCTGCGAAATACCGCTTCGAGGTTGGCAAGTTTATCGGGAAACCACACATCATCCTGATCGGCAAGGACGATAATATCACCGGTGCAGCGTTCAATCGCGCTGGCAAAATTCGGGGTCGAGCCGAGATTTTCTGCGTTCCGGTGAATACTGACCTCAAAAGGTACGCTGCCAGCGAACTGGGATAAAAGCGCAGTCGTTCCATCTCGTGAGCAGTCATCGCAAAAAACTGCCTCATCCGGTAGGCGAGTCTGATTGCGAATGCTCTCTAACTGCGCCGGAAGATAGGCTTCGCCATTATAGGTACAGAGTGCGACGGAAATTCGCATTTACGCTCGCTTCAGAAAGGATCATGCGCAATATCTTAGCACCATCGCGGCTGAACCGGCATTTTCCGGTTACAATTGCGGTCAACACGGCACGAACAGATGGGCAAGATACCTTCATGGCAAAAACAGTCTTCGTAAGTGGATGCTTTGATCTATTGCACAGCGGTCACATTGCTTTCTTTCAACAGGCGGCGGCTTTCGGTGACCTGTACGTCGCATTGGGAAGTGACGCGACCGTTTACGGGCTGAAGGGGCGTCTTCCCGTTGCCAGCGAAGACGAACGACTGTACATGGTGCGCTCCGTCCGCTATGTCAAGGATGCGTTCATTTCGAGCGGATCAGGTCTCCTTGACTTCGAAAACGAACTCCGCGCCCTCCAACCGGATGTGTTCGTCGTCAACGCCGATGGGAATATTCCGGAGAAAGAAGCACTCTGTCGCTCGTTGGGTATCGAGTACGTGGTACTCGAACGGGTTCCCCATGCTGGACTTACACCCCGCTCGACGACAGCGCTGCGCCGCATGGATCGCCTCCCCTATCGGATCGACTTGGCGGGCGGATGGTTGGATCAACCCTTTGTGTCGCGACTGCATCCCGGTTCCGTGTTGACTATCTCGCTTGAGCCAACAATCGGGTTCAACGAGCGCAGCGGAATGGCGACCAGTACGCGCAATCGCGCGGTCGAATTGTGGGGTTATCGGCTGCCGCCGGGTGATCCCACTCAGCTAGCCAAAGTCTTGTTCAGCTACGATAATCCGCCCGGCACAACGGCTGTTTCTGGGTCGCAGGATGCGATTGGAATTGTGTTCCCCGGTCTGGCACGCGCACACTACACGGGACAGTATTGGCCCGAGCAAATCGACCATATTACGAACGAGCGCACACTCCAGTTCATTGAGAATGCGCTTTGGCTCATCCCGCTGGGTATGCGCGCCGCCGATTATGATCCCTTGAGTGTGCAAAACCTTACCCCGAACAACGCACGAGCGCTCGCGGACGCTGCCGATGCATGCTGGCAAGCGATCCTCAACTTCGATCTCCCCGCATTTGGCGCAGCGGTGCTTGAGTCGTTTCGTGCACAGTATGCTCTTTTCCCGAACATGATCAGCCCGGCGATCCTTGATTTCATCGATGCGCACCGTGAACAGGCATTCGGCTGGAAACTCAGCGGCGCGGGCGGCGGCGGCTATCTGATCTTGATTTCGGACACTCCGATCAAGAACGCCTTTCGCATCAGCGTTCGGCGGGCACTAGAGTAGCTTCCGGGTAGAGCACGAACGACAACCATCATTCTCATCTGTGCGCTGATCCCAGACCAGCAGTTCATGAGGGATTAAGTCGGCGAAGCAGAGTGTATCGTTGGTCGTATCCCTTTGCGGTGCACGAAAGTCTACGTATGTGATATTCCCGCACTTCCCTTTACGCCATTTTTACGGCTTACCGCGCATTCTTTGCGTCCATTTACTGTCGTTCAATCCAATAATGATAGGCGCAGACTGCACTGGTATCAGAGGATTGAATGAACAAGCCCAAGCTTCTCGTGATCGACGACGAGCCACAGATTCGACGGTTACTCGACTACGGTTTGAGTGGTTACGGATACAGCGTGATCTCGACCGACAATGGTGC